>QMPZ01000073.1 GCA_003648815.1 Candidatus Aerophobota bacterium
AAATATCTTCGAGCACTCCGTGCCGAATGACGGCGCCTCACGTAAGACATGAGCAATTTTCCCTTCACTCTTTACTCTTCACACTTCACTCTCCACTAATCAGGTCTTTCTTGAGAAGCTTCAAAAGCTCTTTTAAGGGAAGGGTATTTATCACATCCTTTGCCTCCAGCCATCCCCGTCGGGCGGTGATTACCCCAAAACTCATCAGGTCCAGTCCATCCTTATTATGAGCATCGGTATTTATGACCAGCCTCACCCCTCTTTTTTTAGCTTCCATAACCCAGATATCGTTTAAATCAAGCCTTTCCGGCTGGGCGTTTATCTCCAGCCAGATATTTTTCTCCCTGGCCACTTCTAATATCTTATCCAGATCAATGGAGTAAGGTTCCCTCTCTCCTAAAAGGCGTCCGGTAGGGTGAGCGAAGACGCGAACGAAGGGATTTTGCATAGCCTTGATCACCCTTGCGGTTATCGTCTTTTTGTCCTGCCTGAAGCCGCTATGCAGGGAGATCACCACTATATCCAGCTCCTTCAAGATTTCATCGGGATAATCCAGGGTTCCATCCTTGCGGATGTCCACCTCGCTACCCGCCAGAATCCGAAAACCCTCAAGGCGAGAGTTCATCTTTCTAATCTTTCTTATCTGAGCCAAAAGGTCCTCACCGCTTAAACCCCTGCCAACCCTCAGGGAGACAGAATGGTCAGTAATAGCTATATATTCATATCCTCTTTCCTTAGCCTTTTCCACCAGCTCCTCTATGGAGCTTGTTCCATCGCTCGCCGTGCTGTGGATATGTAGATCCCCCTTTATGTCCTCCTCTTTTAACAGGAGGGGAAGCCTTCCCTTTTCTGCAGCCTCGATCTCGCCCCTGTCCTCTCTTAGCTCTGGAGGGATAAGGGGAAGATCCAGGCAGGCATAAACCTCCTCTTCAGTTCTTCCACCTATCCTTTTTCCATTCTCGGCAAAGACTCCGTATTCGTTGATCTTAAGATTCTTCTTTATGGCTCTTTCTCTTAAAGCTATGTTGTGGGCCTTTGAGCCGGTGAAATACTGAAGGGCTGCTCCAAATGATTCCGGAGGTACGACCCGCAGATCTATCTGCAAGCCACTTTGCGTTAAGATACTGGACTTCGTCTCCCCTCTGGCGAGCACATCTTCGACCGGGGAAAGATGGGTAAAGGCATCCATAACAGGACGGGAATTCGTGGAGGAGACCAGAATATCTATATCTCCGATAGTTTCCTTTCCCCTCCTCAGACTTCCTGCAGGGGATATCATCTCTATCCAGGAGGAGGCCTTCTCCCTCAGCTCTCTGAGAATCTGTTCCACCAGGGGCAATGCCTTTCCTAAAAGGACACGATTTCGGCTCATCCGGTAAAGTCTTATCCCGCGCAAAATGTTCTCCTCGGTCTTGGGCCCCATTCCTGGCAGATTTCTCAGCTTATGGGAACGAGCAGCAGCCTCCAGTTCCTGAACGTTCTTCACCCCTATCTTTTCGTAGACAAGCTTTACCGTCTTTGGCCCTATGTCAGGAATGGAAAGAAGCTCTCTCACCCCTTCGGGAAATTCCCTTTTAAGCTCTTCGTAAGCGGGAAGCTTCCCCGTGCTCAGGATGGTGCCTATCTTCTCCAGCATTCCCTTGCCCAGACCAGGAACGCCTTTAAGTTTTCCCTGCTCATAAAGCTCCTTAAGGTCTCCTGGAAGGTGCTCAAGAGCATCGGCGGCCTTCTCGTAAGCTCTTACTCGAAAAGGGTTTTCCCCTTTGAGGGAAAGAAAATCGGCCATTTCCCTAAATATCCTGGCCACCTGATCCGAGCTTACCGACATGAAAGCACCTCTTCCCACAGTTTTTTAACCTTACTTTCCAGCTCATCCAGGCTTCCCTCGTTCTCTATGACGTAATCTGCCCGCTTTACCTTTTCCTCCTGGGGAAGTTGAGCCTGCATTATCCCTTCGAGTTCCTCCAAGCTTAAGTTGGTAGTCTCCTTTATCCTTCTCATTTGAGTCTCGTAAGAGCTGGTGACCACGAGAACCTTGTCCACCAAGCTTTGCCATCCCGCCTCAAAGAGAACAGCCGCATCTACCACTATAAGGGGACGAGGGCTGGAGGAAATCATCTTCTTCATTTCCTCCGCCATCAAGGGATGGAGAATGCGGTTTAGCTGCGTCAGCTTTTTCCTGTCCTTGAAGACGATGCCCCTTAAGTTTTTCCTGACGACCTCACCCCTCTCATCCAATATCGACCTGCCAAATGCCCGAACAAGCCTTTCCTTTACCTTTTTCCTTTTCAAAAGAAGATGTCCCACCTTATCCGCCTCGATGACCTGCGCTCCCAGCTTCTCAAACATCTTAGCCACCGTCGTCTTGCCACATCCAATGTTTCCCGTAATCCCGAGAACCATTCAGGTAACCTTAAAATAGTTGAGAGTTACGATGAACCATATCCACTAAGAACTTTCAACTTTCTTAGCGCCTCTTTTGCCTTTTTCAATGCCTTTGCTCGATGGCTGATGCGATTTTTCTCCTCCAGGCTCATCTGGGCAAAGGTCCTCTCAGATCCCTCAGGTTCAAATACGGGATCGTATCCGAATCCCCCCTTCCCCCTGGGCTTTTCGGTTATCCTTCCCCGACAAACTCCTTCCACCACCACCTCCCTTCCCTCCGGGTCGATTATGGCTATCACACACCTGAAGACCGCCCCGCGCTTCTCAGGCGGAACGCCCTTCAAAAGGGAAAGAAGTTTCTGATTGTTATCCTCGTAGGTGGCGTTTTCCCCGGCAAATCGGGAGGAAAAGACGCCAGGTGCTCCCCCAAGAGCCTCAACCTCTAATCCAGAATCATCAGCTAAGGCCAGCTTTCCAGTAAACTTAGCTATAGCCCTCGCCTTCTTTAAAGCGTTCTCTTTGAGGTTCTTTCCATCTTCCACTACCGAGGGAAAATTGGGAAAATCCTCATGGGTAAGGATTCTAACCTTCAAGTCAGAAAGAAGTTCTTTAATCTCCCTGACCTTATCCTTATTTCTGGTAGCCACTACCAGTTCCATTCCTCTGCTCCTACTACCTCCCTTTGCACCTGTCTTAACCTCTTTATCCCCACTTCAGCTAAATCAAGCAGTTCCTCAAGGAGCTTTCGCGAAAAGGAAGATTTTTCTCCACTTATCTGAATCTCCACCAGATCTCCACCCCCTGTCATGGCCACGTTCATATCTATGCTGGCCTGGGAATCCTCGTGAAAGGATAAATCCAGCATTTTTTCCCCATTGCTGACCCCTACGCTCACCGCGGCCAAGGAGTCCTTGATGATGGAACCATCCACCATTCCCTTCTTTCTAAGCCATCTGTCCACATCGACCAGAGCGACAAAGGCTCCAGTAATAGCGGCGCATCTCGTACCACCGTCTGCCTGAAGGACATCACAATCGACCCAGATAGTGTACTCCCCTAAGCGGTCAAGTTGCACCACTGCCCGCAGGCACCTTCCGATCAACCTCTGGATCTCACAGGACCTTCCTTTCTGCTGGGCTACCTCCCGGGGGGTTCGGGTAGGAGTGGAATAGGGAAGCATGTTATATTCTGCGGTAAGCCAGCCCTGTCCGCTTCCTCGAAGAAAAGAAGGTGTTCCCTCCTCGACCATAGCCGCGCAGAGCACCCTCGTGTTGCCAAGACTAATTAAAGCAGAGCCCTGAGCATACTTGACAAATCCCCTCTCTATGGTGACCGGGCGAAGCTCATCGAGTGCCCGTCCATCTCTTCTTTTCATCTTCCCCTCTTTTTATACAATTTAGTTCTTTCTCTTCCTCAGGAAAGTGGGAATATCCAGATCATCCTCTTCGTAAGCCTTAAGGTCCAGCTCCTCTTGCTGGGGTCTTGACCTTTTTCCTTCTCTCCCCTTTGAAGATTCCTCTTTTCCTATGACCAAAAGAGTAAGTATGGCCTCATCGGAAAGTCTCTCGTCCACTCCTGCTCCAAAGATGACCTCTGTCTTGGGAGAAGAAGCCTTCTCTACGTTCAAAACAGCCTCCCGGACCCCTGATAAGCTCAACTTCTCTCCCCCCATAATGTGGATCAGCATCGCCTGTGCCCCTTTGAGGGAATTCTTCTCTATCAGAGGAAAAGAAAGGGCATCTCTGGCTGCCTCTTGTGCCGCCTCCTCCCCTTTACCGGTGCCTATGGCTATGGAAAGATGGCCCTTTCTTTCCAGAAGTGATTTAAGGTCAGCAAAGTCCACGCTTATCAATCCAGAGTGAAAGAGCAAATTGTCCGTTGTCTGAATTAGCTTTTCCAAAATTCCATCTATTGTCTTAAAACCCTCTTTAAGAGAGGAGCTTTCCTCGAGGTCGTTTAATAGATCATCGTTGGATATAACCATTAAAGCGTCCACGGCCTTCTCCAGGTCCCGAAGGCCTTCTCTTGCCTGAGCTGCCCTCTTTTCTCCCTCAAAGCTAAAGGGAAGAATGGCAAACCCTACCGTTAAGATGCTCATCTCTCTGGCCAATTGAGCTACTACGGGAGAGACCCCTGTCCCCGTTCCCTTTCCCAAACCCGAGACCAAGAAAAGCAAAGATGCCCCCTTTAAGATCTCCTTGATGCGATTCTTTTCTCCTAAGGCTATTTGCCTGCCTAACTGTGGATTTCCGCCCGCTCCCCATCCTCCGACAATGCTTTCTCCCAGCTGCACCTTTTTCTCTACCTCGCATACTTCCAGAGACCTTCTATCGCTGTTAAGAGCGAAGAACTCAATCCTGTCTGAAGATAGGAAACTTAATCGGGACAGAATACTACAGCCCGCTCCTCCTATTCCGAGAACCTTCACCCGAAGGGGAGAAGGCCTTCTCGAACTCGATTTGGTCAGAGAGTCCGAAGGACCGGGATCGAACTCAATCATATAGTTCTCCCTAACTTAGAACTGCTTTAAAAAACGCAGATCGTTCTGGAAGAAAAGGCGAATGTCATCGATCCCATATTTTAACATACAGATTCGTTCCACTCCCATTCCAAAGGCAAATCCCTGATATACCTCGGGGTCATAGCCAACCTTCTTGAAGACCTCAGGGTCCACCATCCCCGAGCCCAAGATCTCCAGCCACCCCTTTCCTGAGCAGACCCGGCACCCCTTTCCCTTGCATATGACGCAGCTGATGTCCACCTCAGCACTTGGCTCGGTGAAGGGAAAGAAGCTGGGACGAAAGCGCACCTTGGTGTCCCTGCCAAACATGCGATGAACGAAGTAGGTGAGACAGCCCTTAAGATGGGAAAAGGTGATATTTTTGTCCACGGCCAATCCCTCTACCTGGTGGAACATGGGAAAATGAGAGGAATCAACGGCATCACGTCGGTAGCACTTTCCCGGGGCAATTATGCGAATGGGGGGAGACTGTCTTTCCATCACCCTGATTTGAACAGGAGAAGTGTGGCTTCTTAAAAGGTAGCCGTTATCTAAGTAAAAGGAGTCATATTCATCCCTGGCTGGATGATGCCGAGGCATGTTTAAGGCCTCAAAGTTGTAATACTCCGTCTCCATCTCGGGTCCCCTTGCCACCTGGAAGCCTAAGCTTGAGAAGATTTTTTCGATCTCCTTGAGCGTCTGGGTGATGGGGTGAAGCTTGCCTAAGGAAGGCTTCTTCCCGGGAAGGGTTACATCAACATATTCCTCTTCCTCTTCCCTCTTCATCTCTTTCAGCTTCCTCTCAAGAGCTCGCTGAATCTCCTCCTTTACTTCATTGGCTAACTTTCCCACCACGGGCCTTTCCTCAAGGGGCAGCTCTTTAATCCGGTTTAAGATTTGTTTGAGCTTTCCCTGCTTCCTTCCCAAAAACTCAATCCTTATCCTCTCTATCTCCTCTCGATTCTTAGCCCCTTCAATCCTTCCCTTAGCTAAGCTCCTTAATTTATCCAGTTCCCTTCTCATTTTACCCCTTTCCCTCGCACCTTCTCTCGATAAATTAGCCTATTAATGGCATTGACATAGGCCTTGGCGCTGGCCTCGATGATGTCCGTGCTTATGCCCCTTCCCGTCACCATACTTTCCTCCTTCTGAACCTTGACCATAACCTCTCCCAGGGCATCCTTTCCCCCCGTTACAGAGCGAATGGAGTAATCTACAAGCTTTACCTTCAGCCCAACCACCCTATCTATTGCTCTGTAGGCGGCATCTATAGGACCATCTCCACAAGCGGCCTCCTGAAAGATCTTCTCTTCCTTCCTGATCTTAACTGTGGCTGTGGGAAGAACCTGGTTACCAGTAACTATGTGAATGTACTCTAAGGAGTAAATCTGTGGAATCTGGAGGGTTTGCTCCTCCACTATGAATACGAGGTCCTCGTCGAAGATCTCCTTTTTCTTATCAGCAAGCTCCTTAAAGGCCTTAAAGGCTGCCTCAAGCTGCAAGGCGTTCAAATCAAACCCCAGCTTTTTTAACCTTTCCTTGAAGGCGTGTCTGCCGGATAGCTTTCCCAGAACCAGCTCCTCCCTCTCAAGCCCAATGGAAGAAGGACTCATTATCTCGTAAGTAGCAGCCTCCTTAAGCACCCCGTCCTGATGAATTCCCGCCGCATGACGGAAAGCATTCTTACCCACGATGGCCTTGTTGGGCTGTACGGGCATTCCGGCAAGACGGGAGACCAGCTGGCTGGTTCGGTAGATCTCAGAGGTATTGATGTTGGTCGAAAATCCAAAAAAGTCCCGGCGGGTCTTCAGAGCCATTACCACCTCCTCTAAGGAAGCATTACCCGCTCTTTCTCCAATTCCATTGACGGTGCACTCTATCTGCCTTGCTCCGTTTTTTATGGCCGACAGGGAATTAGCAGTTGCCATTCCAAGGTCATTATGACAGTGGACGCTTAAGGTGGCCTCCTTAATGGTGGGAACATTTTTCATAATATTTCTTATAAGAGATCCAAACTCTTCAGGAACAGAATACCCCACCGTATCCGGGATGTTGACTATTCCGGCTCCTTCCTCAAGGACCGCACTTATGATCTCATATAAAAAGGAAGGATCACTACGAGAGGCATCCTCAGGGGAAAACTCCACCTCCTGACAGTATTCCTTAGCCATCTTCACTGCCTCACGGGCAAGCCTCAAGACCTCCTCAGGGTCTTTTCTCAGCTTGTATTTCATGTGAATGGGGGAGGTTGCGATGAAGACATGAATTCTTCCCCTTTTTGCCTCCTTTAAAGCCTCTGCTGCTTTTTTAATATCCGAGGGAACAGCACGGGCCAGGGCGGCGATGACCGGACCCTTAATTTCCCGGGCAATCTGCCTTACTGCCTCAAAATCCCCGGAAGAGGAGGCGGGAAAACCAGCCTCCAGCACATCCACTCCCAACCTCTCCAGCTGCCTGGCAATTTCTAACTTCTCCCTGACGGTAAAACCCACCCCTGGTGATTGTTCTCCATCGCGCAGGGTGGTATCGAAAATAATTATTCGCTCCATTACCTTCTCCTTTAGCGCTGTGCCTTTCACCTCTTCTCCGGTTCTTTTTTACTATATCACACCATAAAGAAAAGTCAAAAGACCCATTTTAGTGAAGAGTGAAGAGTGAGGGGTGAGGGGTGAAGGGTGAAGGGTAGCATCTGAGTCCACCTTTTCTGAAGCAACAAAGGATTCGAATCCGGATTAAAATGAGGTTTTTTAAAGCATAGGAAAGTATAAACATTTG
>QMPZ01000074.1 GCA_003648815.1 Candidatus Aerophobota bacterium
CTAAGGAGCCGCTTTTCAGACTGAAAAACAAAAATTGCTCTTTCTTGTTATTAACTCCTAAACTAATGAGGAGAATTAAATATTGCAGAATCTCTCGGCTACCCTTCTTAAGAAATTCTCATCGTTAAGGGCTACTTGCAATTTATCCAGCTTTACAGTATATTAGTCTTGGCCATCGAATTCTCCTTTCGATAAAATTGGTTTTTGTTCTCCTTATCTTGGAGGAAAGATGGCCTTTTCTCAAGGTCTAATGAATTTACAGAAATATAGGACATAATCCAAGGAAAGGATAAGTTTTATGGGTCTTAAGGAATTTTTCTTCCCCAAAAGAAGAGATTTTCTGGGAATGCTTGCCAGACAAACCTCCAAGACCTTGGAGGGGATGCAGGCCTTAAAGGAGTTTATGAAAGAGCCAAATCCTTCCACCAGCGGAAGGGTGAAAGAGATTGAAAGGGAGGCCGATGAGCTCCGTCTCCACCTCATCAATGAGCTGAACGCCTCCTTCATCACTCCCCTCGACAGGGAGGATATCTTTTCCCTCTCACGGGCCATAGATGACATTATCGACTATGGTCAGAGGACGGTCGAGGAAATGCTCATCTACGAAGTTAAGCCAACCCCGGACATCCAGAGAATGGTCGATGCCCTGCTTGAGGCGACAAAAAATATAGAGCTTGCCGTGCAAAACCTTACCAGGGGACCCCAGCTCGTCCTGCCATATGTGGTTAAGGCAAAAAAGGAGGAGAATCACATAGAACACCTCTATCACGAGGCCTTAGCTAACCTCTTCAAGAACAAGGATACCATTTACATCCTTAAGATGAGGGAGCTTTACAGGCACCTGAGCAACTCGGCTGACCGTTGCGATGAGGCAGCCAACCTCATCAGTGATATAGTGATAAAGATGACGTGAATTTGGGATAAAAGCAGATCTTTTAAGAAAATGCACAAAATAACTTGGAGGATATAAAAAATGGCCAAGATGAAAGCGGTGGTTTTGTCTGCAAAATGGGATCCTAAGAAGGATTTCAGGTTAGGTCCGAAGGATGTGGAGGGAAAGCTTACCTACCTGGGAAGTCAGGTCTGGAGAAACCCTACTCTTAAGATTGAGGAAAAGGAGATTCCGGAGATTGGCCCTACGGAGGTCTTGATCAAGGTAAAGGCCTGTGGCATTTGTGGAAGCGACGTTCATATGGCTCAACCTGATGATGAAGGCTATATTCTATACCCTGGTCTCACCGCCTTCCCCTGCACCTTAGGACATGAGTTTTCCGGAGTGGTGGTCAAGGCGGGAAAAGAAGCCCTTAACAAGAGAACCGGCCTAAGGTACAAGGAGGGTGAGGCGGTTACCTCAGAGGAAATGCTCTGGTGTGGATCCTGCCGTCCCTGCGCCGATGGCTATCCCAATCACTGTGAAAGGCTCCAGGAGCTGGGCTTTACCTGTGACGGCGCCTTTGCTGATTACGTCAAGGTGGATGCCCGATATGTCTGGAGTCTGGAGGAGCTGAGAGGAGTTTATTCAGATGAGGAGATATTTTTGGCAGGAAGCTTAGTTGAACCAACATCAGTTGCCTATAATGCGGTTATAGAACGAGGTGGAGGAATTCGTCCCGGAGATAACGTGGTCATCTTGGGAGGGGGACCGATAGGATTGGCCGCGGTAGCCATCTTGAAAAGAGCTGGTGCGGCGAAAGTAATTTTATCCGAGCCTTCCGAGCCGAGGGCAAATATGGGAAAGAAGATGGGGGCTGATTACACGATCAACCCCTTAAAGGAGAACTTTACTGAAAAAGTCCTGGAGATAACCGAGGGAGTGGGGGCAAAGCTCTACTTAGAGGCCACAGGTCTTCCCGATAAGGTCTTTCCCGACATCGAACAGACCATCTGGCAGGGAAAGCAGATTAATAGTACGGTGGTGATCGTGGCAAGATCGGCCAAAAAGATTCCCGTTACCGGTGAGGTATTTCAGGTGAGAAGGGCATCCATTGTCGGCTCTCAGGGACATTCAGGACATGGCACTTTCCCCCGGGTAATCAGCTCAATGGCCTCGGGGATGAACATGATTCCCTTAATTACCAAAAAAATATCCCTTGAGGAGGTTCCTGAGAACATAATAATGCTTCAAACCAACCGTCAGGAGTGCAAGATTACAGCGGTGCTTGAATAAAAAAGAGGCAAAAAATGAAAGAGAAGATGTTAGCGGCGGTGTTTGAGGGAGAGGGCAGGCTCAGCTTAAAGGAAGTACCCGTTCCCAAAATTAAAAGACCGGATGAGGTGCTCCTTAAGGTGGAGGCGGCCAGTATCTGCGGCACGGATGTTCACATATTGGAGATTCCCCCTGGACATCCGGCAAACAAAGGGGTAATATTGGGTCATGAATACACGGGAAAAGTATTAAAGGTAGGAGAAGATGTAAGAGACCTTAAGGAAGGGGATAGGGTGGTGGTCAATCCCAACCTCACCTGCGGAGCTTGTTCCTACTGCAGGATGGGCATGCCTAACATGTGTGAGAACATGACCACCTTAGGGATATTCATCGACGGTGGATTTGCAGGATACAACGTTGCTCCGGCCAAAGCGCTTCATAAAATTTCCCCCAACTTAAAACCGGAGATAGCCGTATTCGCCGAGCCCCTGTCCTGTGTGGTCAATGCGGTAAGAAGACTTAAACTTCAGCCTGGAGAATCCGTGGTGGTCCTGGGAGCAGGTCCGATAGGACTTTTGTTCACTCAAATCTTCAAGGCATCCGGAGCGGGAAAGATAATAGTTTCAGAGGTTTCCGATTATCGAGGCAGCTACGCTGAGGAAAGCGGAGCAACGAGGCTGGTAAATCCCTTAAGGGAGGATCTGGAAAAGGTAGTTAAGGAGGAGACAGGTATTGGCTCAGATATAGCGGTAGATGCGGTGGGAACGCTGTTCAAGGAGACGATGAAGGTTGTGCGCAGGGGAGGACGTATTCTTCTTTTCGGGCAGAACTATCAGGCAAGGGCCCAGATTGCTCAAAATGACATTACCCGAGGCGAGCTTACAGTCCTGGGAAGCTATATTGCCAGGTTCACTTTCCCCCCCACTGTCAAGATTATAGAGAGCAAGATATTGAAGTTAGAGAAGCTCATCACCCATAGATTTCCCTTAGAGGAGATTCATAAGGGGATAGAGGTGATGAGAGATCGCAGGGCGATTAAGGTAATCATAAAACCATAGATTAAGGAGGAAGAAGTGTCTGAGCAAAAAAGAAAAGCTGGAATATGGCTGACCACGGAAAATCCAGCTATTATATTTGAGGACACAGAGGTGGGAAGGTTAAAGAAAAAGATCTGGGATGCATCTGAGGAAGAGATCGATTCTATATTGGCCGAGTATGGGGTGCCAGCACCGTCAGAGTTGGGAAAGCCGGGAAGCTATATTCAGACCACAGTTCGTCAGAGGCTCATCGAGAACAGGAGAAAGAACGACATCGTCATCATTCCTCTCGGGTCCACGGAAAAGCATGGTCGGCATATGAACTCCGGTATGGACACACTTGTGGTAACCCAGATTGCGGAGGCAGTTCGCAGGTATACGGCCAAACAGGGACGAGCGGTCAACCTCGCCTGGCCACCCATCGCCTATGGAGCGCATCCCTATCACCATATCGGGATGGCGGGCACGGTGATTATGCCGCAGGACGTGGTGCGAGAGACCCTCATTTACGTGATGCTTGGGCTATGGAACGATGGCTTTCGCAAGCAGATCCTCATCAACAACCACGGTCAGCTCTGGGTTCTGGAATCAGCCTTACATGAGTTTATGTATCGTTATCAGCTTCCAGGAATCTTTCAGGTGCTGGACTGGCATCGGGCAGTAAGGGAGTTTTTCGGCTTGACCGGAAAACCGGACAGTATGGAGACGGATTTCATCCATGCAGATGAAGCTGAGACCTCCTTAGCCCTTTTGATGTTTCCTGAGGGAATGGTCGATATGAGTCTTGCCCAGGACACGAGCACAAAGGGATACCTACCTGATGGCCATTTTGACAGGTCAGTGGAACCTCTTCGCCGACCTCACCGCTGGTCCGAAGGTGAAGGTCATGCTCCCATCGAGCTTTTTGCTCAGCCAGAAGGAGTGGTGGGAAAGGCAAGCCTGGCCAGCGCCAGGAAGGCCAAGCGCCCTGTTGCGGCTATTCTCAAGTACTTGACCTTAGTCATTGATCAAATCTTAGAGGCATTTCCACCGGGCAAAGTTCCTCCCGTGGAGGAGGTGACGCTACGAAGTTCTAAGGAGATGGAACCTTACCTCAAGGAGCCGGAAAGCACGGGCTGGAAGCCGGTCTATGCTCTGCCAAGGATTGGGCTTTAAATTCTTGGGGGGAAACGTGAAACGTTTCCCCCTCAACGGCCCGATCGGCAAAGCCGCCTCTCGCTTCGCTCGAGCAAGTCGGGCCTGCTCCCCCTCAAAACTGGGAAACCAGACCTTAGTGAAGGATTAAGATGAAAAGTAGTATTATTGTGCCCGTTCAGGATTTGACGTCTTTCTCTCCTTTCTCCCCTGAGGATGGGCTTGAGGCTAACCTTGCAAGGGCGTCAGAGGCCGGGTATGATGGCGTGGAGTTAGCCATTACCGATCCTGACTGCATCGATATAGTTGAGGTCAAACATCTTCTCAAACGATATAAGCTATCCATGCCCGCTATCACCACCGGTCAGGCCTACGTCCTTGAAGGGCTTTCACTTACCGCCTCCAATGAAAAGGTGCGCAGAAGGGCAATTCAAAGGATAAAGGAGCATGTCAAACTTGCACGAGAGCTAAACGCGGTGGTGATCATCGGTCTGATTAGAGGAGAAAGAGGCGATGAAGAGGCGAGAAAGCTTCTAATTGAGGCTTTAGCGATCTGTGCCAGTTTTGATGATGAGGTTAAACTCGTCTTAGAACCTCTCAACCGTTATGAGAGTAGTCTAATCAACACGGTTGATGAAGCTTTAGCGCTCATAGGGCAGGTCAAGGCAAGAAATGTGGGAATACTTTTCGATACCTTCCACGCTAATATCGAGGAGGTATCGATAGAAAAGAGCATTAAGAAAGCTAACGGTCACCTCCTCCACGTTCACATAGCTGACAGCAACCGCTGGACTCCGGGATACGGTCATCTGAACTTCAAAGAGGTCAGCAGGGCCCTTTCCAGGATCGGTTACCAGGGATTCTGTTCGCTGGAATCGCTGCCAAAACCGGCTCCTGAAAGCTGTCTGCAAGAAGCAGCCGAGTACATAAAAAAGCTATAAGCTTTGCGACGTATAATTATACTTAGTGGGAAAGCAGGCCGAAAACCGCTACAAGAAAACGACATTTGAGGGGGGAAACATAGGCTTTCGCCCATTCCTTCGGAATGACCCCCTCAACGCTTCGCTGCTCCCCCTTTATTAAACAAATGTTTATACTTTCCTATGCTTCAAGAAATTCCTCTTCAAGCGTCGTTTTCTTGACTCAAATCTCATCTTAATTATAATGTCCTTAGGTAAAAGTCTGGAACGGAGGTTGAATATGGTCAATAAGGTGATAATGCCTAAGTTAGGTGAGACGATGGAGGAGGGGGAAATCATTCGCTGGCTGAAAAAGGAAGGAGAGAGGGTCGAGGAGGGAGAGCCTCTTTTGGAGGTTGCCACAGATAAAGCAAATATGGAAGTGGAAGCTCCTGCATCCGGCTTTCTTCGAAAGATCCTTGTTCCTGAGGGGAAAATTGTTCCCGTGGATGAGGTCATTGCCTACATTGCCGACAGTATGAAGGAGGAAATTCCAGAAGAGACTGGAAAAGTTAAAAAAGAGGAGAAAAAAGAGGTGTCCGCTCCCTCCATGCAAATAAAGGCATCCCCTCTGGCTAAAAGAATAGCTAAGGAACACGGCATTGATTTGTCAAAGGTGAAGGGAACGGGTCCTGGAGGAAGAATAGTCAGAGAGGATGTCCTAAAATTGGTAAAGGAAGAAAAATCTATCGAAAAGGAAGCTCCTTTGCAAGAAGTTTCCCTCTCAGGTGTGGGGAAGATCATAGCTGAGCGAATGGAAAGCAGCACAAGAGAGATTCCCCACTTTTACTTAACCTGCGAGGTCGATTTTTCCAGCGTAGTGAAGATGAGAGAGGAGCTAAAGGAGGAGCTTGCAAGGGAAAGCGAAGTCCATCTTACCTATACTGATTTTCTGATCAAGGCCTGTGGCTATGGACTAAAAGAGGTGCCTCAGGTGAACTCCACCTTCGAGGAGGGCAAGATATATAGATCTTCTCAGATAAATGTGGGATTGGCTGTAGGCAGAGAGGAAGGTTTGGTCGTTCCGGTAATTAAGGATGTTGACAAAAAGAGTCTTTTCGAGATCGCAAGAGAAAGAGAAGGGCTGGTAAAGAAGGCCAGGGAGAACAGGCTTTCCCTGCAAGACCTTGAAGGCTCATCATTTACCCTGTCTAATTTGGGTATGTTCGGAATTAAGAGCTTTAGTGCTATTATCAATCCTCCTCAGGTTTGTATTCTGGCAGTTGGGGAAATTAAGGATACGGTGGTAGCAGTCGAGGGTAGGATGGAGATCAGGCCCGTTATGGAGATGACCCTTTCCTGTGATCATCGGGTAATCGACGGAGTCTTAGGAGCGAGGTTCCTCCAGAAGATAAAGGAGAGGCTGGAGAAACCATCCTTACTGCTAATTTAAAAATTTGTCAGATAAAGGGAGCAGTAAATTAAAGCTATGTTTACCGGAATAGTAGAGGAAATGGGATTGGTGGAGGAGGTAAGAGCCGGTCCCCTTTATCAGCTAAGGATAAGAGGGGAGAAGGTTTTGGAGGGCACAAAAGAAGCCGACAGCATAGCTGTGAATGGAGTATGCTTGACGGTGATAGAAACAGACGCGAGGACCTTTACAGTGGAGGTAATGCCCCAGACCTTAAATAAGACAAACTTGCGGAGGATAAAAAAGGGGGACAGGGTAAACCTGGAAAGGTCACTTTCCCTTAGCAGCAGATTAGGGGGTCATATAGTGTTGGGAGATATAGATGGGGTAGGAAGAATAAGCAGTATCATCCGGAAAAGTGAGCAGGTTACAATGAAGGTTCAGCCTCCTTCTTGTCTGGTTAAGTACATAGCCAGCCAGGGACGTATTGCCGTGGAAGGGGTGAGTCTGACCATAGCTGATTTATGGGAAGAGAGTTTTGTGGTATGCCTTACTCCCTTCACCTTAAGAAATACCACCTTAGGTCTGAGAAGGGAGGGAGATTTGGTCAACTTGGAGGTGGACGTAATCTCCAAGTATATGGAGAAGCTACTCGTCGAGGGTGGCATCATTCCGGGTAAGAAGGTCAGCGAGGAATTCTTGAGAAGGGCTGGATATTATTAAAGCAAGCGAGGTGGTCTAAAGTGGAACTGGACAAAGTTGAAGATGTCTTAGAGGACTTTAAAAAGGGCAAGATGGCAATTGTGGTGGATGACAAGGATAGGGAAAACGAGGGTGACCTGATAATCCCTGCCTCCTGCTGTACACCTGAGGCGATAAACTTGAGGGCCAAGTACGCTAGAGGACTAATCTGCGTAGCTATAACCTCAAAAACGGCCAGGGAATTGGGTCTTTCCCCTATGGTGGAGAGCAACACTTCCCTGAAAGGCCCCCCC
>QMPZ01000075.1 GCA_003648815.1 Candidatus Aerophobota bacterium
CGAGCTGCCTGAAACTCCTTTAGCTTAGCTAAAAAGCCATCGTTCTTCCAGTTAAGATAATAACCGAGGATGTGAATCTCATCCTCTCCTATATCAGTGCTCATCTCCACCCCCGGAACCACCTCCACTCCTAACTTTTTCCCTGCGGAAATGGCCTCCTCCAAACCAGAGACGCTGTCGTGGTCAGTTATGGAGATAGCCACCAGCCCCAATTCTTTTGCCTTGCAGACCACCTCCTCAGGCGTGTAGGTTCCATCGGAATATATCGTATGGATATGTAGATCAATCATCTCCATCTTCATCTCTCCACTATCTTCAGGTTTATATCCAGACTTGGTGCTGAATGAGTTATCCTGCCCACCGAGATTAAATCCACCCCTGTGCTGGCTACATCTTTAACGTTCTCCAGACTCACATCTCCTGAAGCTTCTATGAGTATTTCCCTTTTTCGTCGGCGAATTTTACTCACCACCTCTCGCATTTCCTCCTCTGACATATTATCGAGCATTATGGCATCTGCATCGGATTCTATCGCCTCCTCTACCTGAGAGACGTCGCTAACTTCCACCTCCACCTTTAAAAAGGGATGGTTGTTCCGGCGAGCCATCTGCACCGCTTTCTTTATTCCTCCCAGAATCCTGATGTGATTGTCCTTGATCAAAATTCCGTTGTCCAGGCCAAAGCGGTGATTGAAACCCCCTCCTACCCTCACCGCATACTTTTCCAGAATCCTTAAGTTTGGGGTGGTCTTCCTGGTATCCAGGATCCTCACCCCGAAGGGAGAAACCAGGTCCACAAATTTCCTCGTCAGGGTAGCGATGCCCGAAAGTCTCTGTAAAAAATTTAAGGCCACCCTCTCTCCCTTGAGGATGACCAGAGAATCCGCCTCAAATCTGAGGATACACCTTCCCTCGGTTAAAAGTTCTCCATCCTTCAAGGAACTGGTAAAGGTCAGATGACGGGGAGAAAGCAATCTAAAAACCTCCTTGGCTATCTCCACCCCCGCCAGCACTCCCTCCTCATGGGAAATTATCTCCGCCTTGCTTATGGAGGAAGGAGGGATAATCGCCTGACTGGTAATATCTCCCCTTCCTATATCCTCATCCAGGGCTTTCTGAATAATAGGTCTGACTACATTTAAATCCAGCATCTTAACCTCGCTATCTCACAAAGTTTTCAAGTTCCTACCCGAACTGTGTCGGCTATCCCCCTTAAAGTGGCAATGGCCGATAAAGCAGCCAGATAGCTGGTCTTAGGGTTAAAAGGAGAGGGAACGTTTTCCACCAACATCTCCATTTTTCCAAAATCTCCCCTGACCACTATGTGATGCACGTTCCTTTTTAAAGAGGGATCGGCTATCACGCGAATCCTGGTCTTATCTACTCCTATCCCGGCAAAGCTCAGCGTAGCAGCCACATTTATGTTTTTGGGAAACGCCTTCACTGCTTCTCTGCAACTTCCCTCGAAGATGACCGTCCTTTCCTTGATTTTTCCCAGATCAATTCCCTTCTCCAATATATAAGGGGCACCCTGAAGTCCTGAAGGAGGTTTAGAGGTGGTCAGGACCACCGAATCTATCCGGGCCTCCCTGGCCGCCTTTATCCCATCCAAGCCAATGACAGCCCCTGAAGGAAGATAGATCCGGCATCCCTTCTTCCTTGCCTCATCAAAGAGGTCGAGATAATCCACCATTCCTCCCACGCTCATAATCATGATGTCCTTACCCCTGCCGATGACCTTCCTTGCCAGCTCTCCAGCTATAGTTGGGGAAGCCGCCTCTATTATCAGGTCTGCTTCCTCTATCAGGTTCTCCAGACTCATCGTCTCAGGCTTGACGTTTAAAGACTGCTTTAACCTGTCTTGCTTGAATTTGTTTCTGTCGCATATGGCCACAAGCTGCATTTCGGGAATCTTTTCATCAATTGCCTTGGCAATCTCCGTGCCAATGACTCCGCAGCCAACCAGACCTACCTTTATCATAGATCGCCCCTTCCACCTGTTTTTTTAATAATATATTTTAGCAGAGAAAAGTCAAGGAATATAGGGTGTGAAGGGTAAAGAGTGAAGAGTGAAGGGTGAAGAGTGGGAGGGTGAGGGGTTGATTATGTCTTTCGGCGAGGCGGTGTCATCGCGCAAGGAATGGTCGAAGACATTTCAACCACCGCAAGGTAGGGGGGAGCAGGTCTATATTGGAGGGGATCTTCCTTCGGAATCTCCCCTCCAACGCTCGCTTTGCTCGCTGCCTCCCCTGTTGAAAGTAGATAAGTTTGCCTCCAGCATATCTTAATAGGGGGAGCAGGCCCGACTTGCCCGAGCGAAGCGAGGGTCGGCTTTGCCGATCGGGCCGTTGAGGGGGGAAGATTTCCCCCCTCAAGTATCCTAAAGGAATGGTCGAAGACACTTTAGTAAATCTTATTCATGGAAATAATGAACAGGGGAGGAGGGTAAAGATGTCAAATTTTAACTTCTATCCTCTCCACAAATTTTATCTGCATCGCGCTCCGTCCACCGACCACTATGGCTCTTACCTTTCCTTCCCTTTTCGGTAAGGGAGAGCCGTCTTTCTCATAGGCCAGGACGACCTTAGAGCTTTTAACCAGCTCCGCCTCGTACCTGACTCTATAGCCATCGGAGGCTACCAGCTCTACATATTCAACCTTCTCCACGTCTATTCCTACATAGGTGAGAAAATCCCTTAAAAGCACGCCTTTATAGGTAGAATCATGGCGCTGTGCTTCTACAGCGGGCAGATCTTTAAGCTCATCCAGCTTGATCTCGGCCTGAGCAGTGAGCTTAAGAGACCATTCTCCCGAACAAGGCATACTACTGGACAAAACCAGGAGGAAAAATACCCCTATGGCAAATACCAAAAGTTTTTTCCTTATCTTCACGCCATCCTCCCAACAGCCCAGAGAAAGAGGGTAAATGCGAGAAATAGCCCCCAAACTTGGGCAGATCTTAACTTGAAAACTCTTGAGGTCCCATATTTAAGGAATCCGGCGAGTATGTATCCTACAGGGACAGTAAAGAATGAGCCAATCGCCGCAAGAGTACCTCTAAACCCCACGTAATTTAGAATTCCCGGAAGGCCCGCACGCACCCAATGAGGATAGTGGATAAGATAGGTCATAATAAAACCAAACAGAGCGTATCCCAGATAAGCCGAGGAAGAGCCCATAATGCCTCTCCAAACAAAACTCTTCTCTGTCTTGGTAGCCAGGATGGTGGCCATCACATCGAAAGCCAGAGCATCGAAGAATATGGCGAAAAGATGACAATAATAAGGAGAGGCATTTATGAGTCTGAACAAAACCGCAATAGCTCCGATAAAAGTGCTCGAACCAGCTTTTGGAAAATATCTTCTGCCAGAGGCCAGAATTCCTAAGGCTATGGATGTAAGAATTATCGAAGGGTGGAACGCACCAATGCTGTAAAGGAAGTCGCCCAGGAACACCTCTACGGCTCCCCATAAAGAGCCTAAAAATATCAGAACTATAAGGCTTTCCCTTTTCATTTATACTCCCTCCTTATCTTCTCCCGTTAGGGGAGGAAAGTAAAAGGTCGTATTTGTCGAGCAAGCTCAGGTACTACATAAGTACCTTTTTGCTACCTCTAAATCCTCAGGAGTGTTGAGATTGAAAAAAGAAAGTAAATCTGGATCGTATCTTCTTATCAAGTCCTCAGAAAGATAGTTGCATTTCACCTCGGAAAGAAAATCTCTTACCCTCAGCTCATCATCCTCTAAATGAGCCCTTATAGCCCCAAGACATCTCTTAGAATAGATGCTATGCAAAGGCTCGACAAGACCCTTAACAATGGGGACGATGGCCTCGGTATCATCGTTTACCTGGGAGAGCATAAACCTGAGCAGTTCTATATTCAGAAAAGGCATATCACAAGCACAGATAAAGTTATACTCACTTTCGGATACCAGAAGGCCCGTATAGATTCCTCCCAGAGGTCCTTTTTCGCACACCACATCCCTCACCACCTTTAATCCGAGAAACTGATAAACAGGAGGATGACCACTAACTACCATGACATCATCAAAGATGCTCCTTAATCTCTCTGCCACCATCTCTATAATCCGCCTACCGCCGATCTCAAGTAAAGCCTTGTCCTTGCCCATCCGTCGACTTTCACCTCCGGCGAGGATTATCCCTGTCATTTGACCTTACTCCTATACACGGTGAGTCTATTGGCAATCTTCATTAATTAGCCGCTCAACAGCTCTCATTTACTCGGGCGCGCGATTTTCCTGGTCTTCTGACGAAGAGTATATCCGAACAGATGATCAATGTCAATACGTGAACGATCTGGTAGCCGCAGGATCAAGGTGAGCGTAGATGACGCAACTGAGGGTTGTGGCTACCACACAGGCCTGCTCCCTTCTAAAGCAGATGGTATTTTTCACTCTTCACTCTTCACTCTTCACTCTTCACTCTTTACTCTTCACTCTTTACTCTTTACTCTTCACCCTTCACCCTTCGCTAACCATCTTTCTTGACATATAAAGCCCTTTTGATATAGTTAAACTGATTTTAAACACAGGATAAATGCGAAAGCTTTCAATTATCAAAGCTTAAGATTTGAGCGGCCAAATACGGGTAAGAGGATTGGTCAATGCACGAGGCGATGTTCTATGAGAAGCTGGAAGATAAAGTGGTGAAGTGCAAGCTTTGTCCTCATCGCTGCAGAATTGATAACTTCAAAAGGGGAATCTGTCGGGTGAGGGAAAACAGGGATGGAACGCTTTACAGCTTAGTCTATGAGAGAGTCATATCCTTAGCTATTGATCCCATTGAGAAAAAACCTCTTTATCACTTTTATCCTGGCTCAGATGCTCTTTCCTTAGCCACAGTGGGATGTAACTTCACCTGTCTACACTGCCAAAATTACCAGATATCCCAGCTTCCTAAGGAAAGAGGAGAAATTGTCGGAGAGGAAATCTCTGCCGAGGAGATCATCTCCCAGGCTAAGTTAAAGAATTGCCAGGTCATCGCCTATACCTATACCGAGCCCACTATCTTCTTCGAGTATGCTTACGATATAGCAAGGCTTGCTAAGGAGGAAGGAATTAAAAACGTCTTTGTCACCAATGGTTACATAAGTGAGGAGGCCTTGAGAAAGATAAATCCATATCTGGATGCGGCCAATGTGGACTTGAAGTCCTTCAGCGAGGATTTCTACAGGAGGATTTGTGGAGCTCATCTGGAGCCGGTCTTAAGCAGCTTAAAGCTTATGAAGGAGCTCGGAATATGGGTGGAGATAACCACCCTTATCATTCCAAAGTTAAACGACTCAGAACAGGAGCTAAGGAAAATAGCTGAGTTCATAGTGAGCCTGGGAGAGGAGACTCCCTGGCATATTAGCCGATTTTATCCTGCCTATAAACTCAATGAGGTGTCCGCTACTCCTGCATCTACGCTTCATCGGGCACGTCAGATCGGCCTGGAGGCAGGTCTAAGATATGTCTATACGGGAAATGTCCCGGGTGATGAGGGAGAGAATACGTATTGCCCTAACTGCAGCAGGGTGATAATCCGAAGATATGGATACCAAATAGAGGAGTTTCACATTGAAAATGGCAGGTGTAGATTTTGTCAGACAAAAATCGATGGAGTGATCCCGTAGGAAGACCTAAAGACCTGCCTGAATCAGAAAAGAGGTGAGGTGCTTTTGAAACAGAAAAAGGTACTTACAAAACCTCAGATGGAAATAAAAATGAAGTACAAAGTTAACATTGGATTGGAGGTTCATGTAGAGCTTCTGACCGAAAGTAAGCTTTTTTGCGGCTGTAGTACTGAATTTGGTGCTCCCCCAAATACCCATGTCTGTCCCGTGTGTTTAGGCCTTCCAGGGGTGCTTCCGGTAATCAATAAGAAAGCAGTGGACTACACCATCTTAACCGCCCTGGCTCTTAACTGTGAGATCAGCCGCTTGTGCCGTTTTGCCAGAAAGAACTATTATTATCCTGACCTGCCGAAGAACTATCAGATATCTCAGTACGATGAACCCTTAGCCAGGGATGGTTGGCTGGAAATAGAGACAGACGGAGGGAGCAAAAAAATAGGAATTGAGCGCATACATCTGGAGGAAGATGCCGGAAAGCTCATTCATGGGGAGCAGATGCCAAATTCAGACGATGAGGATAAGGAGGCAAGCTTTGTGGACTACAACCGAAGCGGAATTCCCTTGATGGAGATCGTAACTCGTCCGGACATAAGTTCTCCTGAGGAGGCTTACTCTTACCTGACCACCCTTAAAAAGATACTGCAATACTTAAGGGTCAGTGATTGCAATATGGAGGAGGGGTCTCTGCGATGTGATGTAAACGTCTCTGTGTGTCGGGAGGGAGAAGAGATGGGCACGAAGACAGAGCTCAAGAACATGAACTCCTTTAAGGAGATAAGAGAGGCTCTTTCCGTGGAGATAGAAAGACAGTCCCGTCTTCTGGACAGGGGAGAGAAAATAGTGCAGGAGACCCGCCTATGGGACCCCAAGAGGAGGAAAACCGTTCCCATGCGAAGTAAGGAAGAAGCCCACGATTATCGCTACTTTCCTGAGCCGGATCTTTTGCCCCTTGAGATAGATGAGGAATGGAAAAGGAGGTTAAGGGCCGAGATTCCGGAGCTACCTAAGGAGCGGTGTCGAAGATTTATCGAGGAGTACGGTCTTCCTCCTTACGATGCCGGAGTTCTCACCAACTCAAGGGACCTGGCCGACTACTTTGAGGAGTGTGTAAAGAGATATCCTCATCCGAAAACGGTGAGCAACTGGATAATGGGAGAATTTCTGCGCCTGCTCAAGAGGACGGATAAATCCATAGATGAGGTTAAGGTCAAACCAGAGGATATAGCGGAGTTGCTGGGGCAAATAGAAAAAGGGGTGATCAGCGGAAAACTGGCCAAGGATGTCTTTGAGAAGATGTTCGAGACGGGAAAAGGAGCAAAGACGATAATTGAAGAGGAAAAATTGAACCAGATCACCGACGAGGCAAGCTTAGAAAAAGTAGTGGAAGAGGCGATGAGGGAAAGCCCACAGGCAATTGAGGACTTCAAGAAGGGAAAGAAGAAAGCATTAGGATTTTTAGTGGGTCAGGTGATGAAGAAAACAAGAGGTAGAGCCAATCCGGCCCTGGTGAATAAGTTATTAAAGGAGAAGTTGGGAAGTTAGAGATGAAATCGAGTCTGGAATGTGTTCCCTGTTATCTCAAACAGGTACTTTCCACGATAAAAGAGGCCACCAAAGATGAAGAGCTCCAGCTGGCTGCTCTGCAGGCAGCAGCTGAGGAGATTGGAAAGCTTTCCTTAAAAGACAGTCCCGCCGAGAACTCCTCTTATGTCTTAAAAGCCGCTCAGAAGGTCCTAATGGACGATGATCCCTTCAGCAGGAAGAAGTTAAAGTACAACAGGATAGCTCTCAGGATGTATCCCCAGCTACGAAGAAGGATAAAGAGATCTAAAAACCCCCTTTACACGGCCATAAAAGTTGCCCTTGCTGGCAACATCATCGATATGGGAATTCTGCCCTCCTTCGATTTGAAGAAGACGCTAAAAGAAATATTGAACAG
>QMPZ01000076.1 GCA_003648815.1 Candidatus Aerophobota bacterium
CCGATGGGCCGAGGTTTTTTGTTCTCCCAAGAGAGCCTTGTAGACTAGCTAATGATGAATATGTCGAGCTCATGAAAGGAGTACGGTGAAGAATAAGGGTAAAGTCCTGGCCTGAGGAAAAACCACAAATTGTAGAATCGGAAATGGAGAAAGTGGTCGTCTTTGAATGCCATGGTGAGTATGCCTCTACGAAGAGATTAATTGGAAGGTCCCTTCCTTTAAACTGGAGCTTTCCAACCACCCAACCAGAGGCCTCATCTGCGGACCATTCAAGGACGAGTTTGTTGTTTTCGGAAAGATTCCAACCAAGACGAGCGTATGAAGAATCAGGTGCATTAGGACCAACCTCTGTTACCCTGTGATATACCTCTCCTCCTCCATCAATTATTCTTCCATTAAAGAAACACCCGAATCGAAAGGCGAAGGAAAAATCCTCATCAATTAAGGCTATTCCGTTCCAGGAACTACTTTCGAAACTTCCTATTCTCATATTTCCTCCTCTCTTCTCCCAATATTAGTATTTAACCCTGACCGGAAAGAAGGCGCAAATATTGTCAAATATTCTTTCGAGCAGGGGCTAACTTGACTTTCCCGTGGAACTTTAAAAGAGAGGCAGATGCTACAAGCTCAACTTTCTCCTGTCCCTGATATGCACAACGCATCCTCAGCCTTTCCCCTTTTAACTTAGCTACATCATATAGTGCTGTTATCCAGGAACATCCTGACCATACAGCTCGATCTGGCTCCCACATGGCCATGGGTTGTTTGTGGCCATTTTGACTGAGGGTTATCGAAAGAAAATCCTGTATAGCTGGTCTTTTTCCCGAGGTGGTGCTTTTCTCTGACTTTAGCCTCATCGCTAATCTGTCCTTTAGCACTTGCAGGGAAATTCTAAGAAAGGTCCTGTCATCCTCAGGTATATTTTCAGGAACCCACTCACCCTCAAGTACGCTGGGAGAAATCATTTTAAAGGATACAGGTACAAGCTTTGACTCATACGGAACTATGCTGTCCTCATCTGTCCCAAGATAATATTCATCTCTGGCCATATCTCCAAGGCCCAAAAGCACCATTTGTTCAGGTGCTAAGGTCACAGAGAGGCTTTGGCCGCCCACCTGCGGTTCTATCAAGTTCCCTCCATCGCTAAAAAGTACCTTAGCATCCTGAAGGCCGGCGATCTTAAGAGATACATGTTGGGAGAAACCAGTATTGTTTACAAGAGTTAAAAGCCCCTTTGCTCCCCCACCAGTGAGAAACCCATGCCAGGGAGAATGAGCTGGAACACCTCCTACGGTAAAGGTTTCCAAACCCAGGTCAAATAGCGAGAAGAAAATCTTCCTTGCTCTGGACAAAAACTCGACATCGGAGTCATCGAGTAAATGCAGGTTACCATAAAGGTGAGCTTTCCTGCTTCCTCTTGACAGGGTTAAAATCCACGACCTACGCCATGAATGCTTGCCGAGATAATAAATGGTATTGGTGTTTCCTATCATACAGCCATGGTCATCTATGCGAGTTAGTGGAATTCCCGAAAAGTTGAGATTGCGAACCATGTAGTCCTGATACACGTCTACTGAATGTCTGAAATCGATAAAGGGAACATCTGCTGGCCGGGGATCTCCGGAATATATATAATCGAAGACTTCCAACCAAGATGGGTCAATTCCCCTTCTTAAGGGATAAGAGGTATTGCTGATATAATTGGGTACAAGCTCGTAGCCATTGTAAGCGAGAATAATGATATTTGGAAAACAAAGGCGAAGGCCTCTGAGGATGCGCTTCAAAACCTCGGCATTTTTTAAGTATATTTCTTCCTCAGAAAGAGAATTCGCAAGCCGTGGTGTCACCGCTCTAAAGTTGACGAAATCCAGTTTGAAAAGTCTAATTCCCCACGAGGTGCAGGCATTTATAAGCGCTTTTTCAAACCCTTCAGCATAAGGACCATCGAAAAGACAATAACTTCGATTATCTATTGATAGGCTCCTCTTCCACTGTTCATGTCGAGGAGAAGCAAATCCGTTAACATCGAACCAAAGCCCTGGAGTTATGCCAAGTGCCTCCATTCTCCTTCGCACGTTGGCAAATCCATCTGGCCAATGTGATTTTTTAAACTGTTGATAGTTGCCCTCGGGATCATACCAGAAAGCATCGATCAAATAATAGTCAAATTTAACTTTGTGTTTCTTCTGCCAGTATTCCAATCGGTCAAGAGCCGATTGAGTCATCTCTTCACTTAATTCAACCTTATCTCCAATTTCATCATGCAGCGCCCAATCCCCGTAAATCGAAATTGCTCTCTTCATCGAATCCTGTGCTCCTCAATCATTTTTCTCTGAAAGCTCTCAATTAGACCCTATCTCTCTTTTGAAGAGGTCTACATCGCGCAACCTTGTTCTTTATTAATAAAAGAAATTTCAGATCTGTCAATATCCTCTTTTTCCCCTCAAGCTCACACCTTATCCACACAGCTCACTCAACAGGAGGAGCTTTTCCACCTTAGTCCCTCTTCCAGCATGATAAGATAATTTTTTACCGGAATGTAGTTGGCGACCGTATTGCCCGAGCCCAGAGCGAACCTTCCCGGCATACATTCATTTAGAATGCCCCTCACATATTTACGCAGGTCCTCCTCATTTAAACGGGCCAATTTATCCATATCCACTCCTCCCAGGACAGCAATTCTATCTCCGTATCTTCTCTTAAACTCTCCCACAGGGATGATCTCATCCTGGAAGGAATGAAAGGCATCGATCTTTACCTCCTCGATTAAGTCCTCCATCACCTCCAGGACGTTGCCACAGCAGTGATACCAGTACATCTTGCCATAGCTGTGAGCCAAAGAAGCATATCTCTTGAACCAGGGAAAGACAAGCTTCCTTAAAATGTCGGGCTTGAGCATGGTGGCAGTCTTGTATCCCAAATCATCGGCATGAAAGATACCTCCTACGCTCTCTAAGGGAACAAGGCTCTGGTAAAGCTTATAGATTATCTTTCCCCATGCGTTGAAGACCGCCTCCACCAGGTCCGGCTGATCATAAAGCGAATAGAAAAGGCCCTCGTATCCCAAAAGTCTTTCTAATACCTGCTCATATAGAGAACCTCCAATCATCACCTTCATTCCTTCAGGTAGATTCTCTCGCAAAAATTTATCGTAGCGATCAAAATCATAGTTTTCTATGGCCGAGTTCATCTTCTCCCAGGGAAACTTTTCAAAATCCTCCCACGAGGTGATTACCCCTCTTGTCTCCTCCACCCATGTCCTTTTACCCCGGGAAAGGATAGCTGTATCATCGCCTATTCTCACCTTGGGTGTGTACATGTCCAAACGTGGAAGTGGTCCTCCACCGGGCACGTAATCATAGCCCATACGGTAATAAAAGTTGATATATTGCTTCCAGAATTTCTCTTCGCTTTCATCAAAGCTAGCTTTTTCCCTTGCGGCAGATCGCCCCATCAGCCTCTCAGGAGGAAGAACCCATCTTTCTCCCAACATGTTTTCCGTTATAAACCTCACCACTTCCTGGTCAACTCCGAGTTCCACAAAGTAAACCTTCTTTGGCTCCTTTTTTCCCTTGAGTACCTCTTCAAGCTCCTGAAAGTTAGGCGAAGGCCTCCTTTCAAACAAGAACCTATGCATCTTTTCCTCCTTCAAGTCATCTTTCCACACCATTTTTCTCAATCACCTTTCTGTACCAGTGGGCACTTTCCTTAAAGATCCTTTTTTGAGTAGGATAATCCAGGTAAATCAGCCCAAAGCGCTTGGAATAACCATAGGCCCACTCGAAGTTGTCCATCAGCGACCAGACAAAATATCCCTTAAGCTTTACCCCCTCCTTCATTGCCCTGTGAGCAAAGGCAAAATGCTCCTTGAGGTAATTTATCCGGCGAAAATCCCTAACCTTTCCATCCTCATCTACCTCATCGGGAAAGGCAGCCCCGTTTTCGGTTATATAGATGGCCTCAGGATCATAGTCATCCTGAACTCTTTTCAAAATCTCATAAATTCCCCGGGGATACACCTCCCATTCCATATCCGTATATTCAGCACCTTCAACCTTCAAGGTGGAAAGTCCAAACATCTGCTTGGGATCGGCTTTAACTATCGAGCGCGTATAGTAGTTGACCCCGACAAAATCTATCCTTTTTGAGATGACGCTCATATCTCCGGCAAGGACCTTGGGAACCTTATCCCCGTAATATTTCCACATATCAGGAGGATAGGTTCCCTTGAAGATGGGATCCAGGAACCAGCGGTTAAGGTTTCCATCATATCTTTCGGCTGCCCTTTTGTCCTCTTCCTTCTCGGAGGCAGGATGAATCGGGGAAAGGTTTAAGGTTATGCCAACCACAGTCCTCTCATCTCCCAGGTCCCTTAAGACCTCCACTGCCCGGCCATGAGAGAGCAAAAGATGATGGGAAACCTGAACGGCACTGGCGAGGTCCTTTATTCCTGGAGCATGCACGCCGAGACCATATCCCAGGAAGGAGGTCACCCAGGGCTCGTTGTGAGTGATCCAGTGATGAACACGATCACCGAGCCTGTGAGCTACCAGGGCCACATAGTCCGCGAAATATCCGGCAAGATCCCGATTTGCCCATCCCCCCTCTTCTTGAAGAGCCTGGGGAAGATCCCAGTGATACAAAGTGATGAATGGCTCGATACCTTCCTTGAGAAGCTCGTCTACCAAACGATCGTAAAAGTCCAGACCAGCATCATTTGCCGGACCCTTTCCCTGCGGGATGACCCTCGGCCAGGAGATGGAGAAACGATAAGCCTTAAGAGCTAACTTTTTCATATTCTCCACATCTTCCCTGTATCGATGATAATGATCACAGGCCACATCGCCGGTATCTCCCCTGTATATTTTGCCGGGAGTATGCGCAAAACGGTCCCAGATGGACTCACCTTTTCCATCCTCATTATATGCTCCCTCAATCTGGTATGAAGCAGTCGCTGCTCCCCATAAAAAGTCATCGGGAAATTTCAAGATTTCTTCGGACATGATAGACCTCCTCACATAACTATCAACTTATCCTTAACTTCCTCCAGCCTTTCTGGAGCACACCTTAATCTCACCTTCTTTTTTACCCCGGGAATCAAGTCAAAGAAATTGTCGGAAAGCTCGACCTCCTCGCCAGGAACTTCCAGGACTACTGCTCGCACGAACACGGAAGAACAAAGCTCTACCTCAAGCCCATCTTCAAGAGGGTAGATCCTTCTCTCAAACTGCCTGGAGGAAAGTTTTAGGTATCTTTCTCGCTCCAAAAAGAGATGGTTTTCCACCTCGCCTTCCTCCATCTTAAAGGAGGCATAAACGAACTCCTCCCTGGATGAGGTAATCCTCATCTTTTGAAGGGATTCTGCAAATACCTTCACGGATTGATTGGCGGGCACACTCAGGCTCTTTTTCTCGGCCCAGAGGACAGATCCCTTAAAGCTCATGCTCTTTAAAGACAGGGTCCCTTTAAGTTCCCTTAAGGTATCATTGCATATCCAAACTTCAATTCCATCTTCCTTCTTCACCAATGAGATGATGACCGGCTCAAATGCTTTCTTTACCGCATAATAGGCAGGTTTTGGTTTAAGGTAATAGTCGATCACGCTCCAGCTGACGACCGGCCAACAGTCATTAAATTGCCAGAAAAGAGCTCCTCCGCACTTGAACTTGCGCCTGCGACATCGCTCTATCATCACCCTTAAGGCATGAGCCTGATTGAGCTGGCTATATCTGACAAACTCCTCAAAACCTTTTGGCTCGGGCATATAGGCCCTAAGATAGCGAACCAGCCGAACTGGTCCATCGTCCTGTTTGTTATGATGTTCCATGGAGGAAGAGCCTTCCTCAAGCTCGTCAAGGGGGCAAAATCTCTTTATGGTCTCCATAACCGGGGGTGCCTGGAAGCCAAACTCGGAGATAAACCTTCCCTTATCCTCCTCATAAAGCTCTATGTCCTGCCAGGCGGACCAGACGTACCAGTTGTGCCTGTCTCCCTCTTCCTCGGCGTTTGGGTCCTTCCCCCCGTAAGGGCTACTAGGCCAATAAGGACGGGCAGGATCTATTTTCTCGCATATGGAGGGAAGGACGTCATGATAAATCGTCCTTCCTCGAAGCTTTCCTTCCTTACCATATATCCAGTGGTTTTCGTTATTGCCACACCAGAGGACGATGCAGGGATGGTTCTTCAACCTCTTAACTATGAAGGTGGCCTCTTTCCTCACCTTTTCCCGGAACCAATCCTGCTCGGGGTACTCACCACAGGCGAACATAAAATCCTGCCAGACCATTATTCCTTCCTCATCACACAGCCGATAAAACTCCTCATCCTCATAAATTCCCCCACCCCAGATCCTGAACATGTTTATCCCGCATCGGCGGGCATAGCGGAGAAGACAGAGGTATCTTTTCCTATCCACACGAGGGAGAAAAGAATCAGCGGGAATCCAGTTCGCACCCTTGCAAAACACAGGAACATCGTTCACCTTGAAATAAAAACTTTTCCCCTCCTCATCCTCTTGCTGGACCAGCTCGACCTTCCGGATTCCCACCCTATCCTGGAAAAGGTCCAAAAGCCTTCCTTCCTCATCGAGAAGCTCAACCTTCAGCTCATAAAGATATTGCTCTCCGTATCCCTTAGGATACCAGAGGACCGGCTCCTCAATCCTCAGCTCCAAGGTGTGCTTAGATAAGGGAGGGCTAACCTTGATCTTTTCCTCTTTGGTGCATTTTCCGTTAAGGTAAACGAGGATCCTGGCTATTCTTTCCTTATCCGTCTGCGAAGATATCTCCGCATCTATCTTAAGATTTG
The DNA here is from genome assembly GCA_003648815.1 of Candidatus Aerophobota bacterium. Lineage (GTDB taxonomy): Bacteria > Aerophobota > Aerophobia > Aerophobales > B47-G16 > B47-G16. The sequence continues at coordinate 6,808 of QMPZ01000076.1, forward strand.
CCCCTTTCTCCGAAAGGCTCGATTCTGCTCCTACCCAATCTATGTGCATCTCATCATAGCCAAAAAGAAAAACCTTTCTCCAGATGCCCACCCCGACAAGACGAGGACCCCAATCCCAGCCAAAAGAGTATTGGGCCTTCCTGCCGTATACCCTGGCTGGCTCAAAGGCGGCTTTAAGACGGCCTTGCCTTGCCTGCATCCTCTTCAAGACCGAGATGGCCGGGGAGAATTTGACCAGGAGAAGGTTTTTTCTCTTTACCCTCTTCGTGATGTCAAATCGATGAGCGATGAACATATTATCGGCCTCTCCTATTCTTTCTCCATTCAGGTAAATTGTGGCGAAGGTATCCAGACCCTCAAAGATGAGCTCTACCTTTTTCTTTTCCTTCCATTTAGAGTCAAACTCATCGAGAAAAAACTCATTCTTATACCACCATTCCTTCTCCTCAATCCAACGCGCATCTTTTTCCTTAAGAGCATAGAAGGGATCGGCCAGCCTTCCCTCTCTTAAGAGGTCAAGGTGAACATCCCCTGGCACCTTAGCACTGATCCAGCCCTCCTTGAGCTGCTCGACCTCCTTAAAGTCCACTTTTCCCTCATCAAAGGCCTGCACATACCATCCCTTATTTAGCTCCTCAACTATCCTCATTCGATATCCTCCATTGCTTAACCTTCTTTAAGAGCCCATTTTTTGTGAAGTGTGGGAACGTCGTTAATTAGCCCTCTTGTATAAGGATGTTTTGGATGTATTATCACCTGC
>QMPZ01000077.1 GCA_003648815.1 Candidatus Aerophobota bacterium
GGTTGGTTCCATAGAGCCGGAAGGAATCCAGAAAGCCTGCACCACGAAGCTTCTCACCAGGAAGGCTAAGACGAAGGCGATGACTATGGTCTCTACTGTCTCCCTGAGATAGTGTAGAGTGCTCTTTCTCATTTTCTCTTTCTCAGGTATGAAAGATTAGCTCTTCGTGCCTTCCCTCTTTTGATCACCTCTATCTTCTCGATCAAGGGAGAATGAAGGGGAAATGTCCTTTCCACCCCAATACCAAACGAAAGCTTCCTTACGGTAAAGGTCTCCCTGGTTCCTCCTCCTCTCCTTCGCAAGACCACTCCCTCAAAGACCTGAATTCTTTCTCTTCCCCCTTCGTGAATGCTAAGGTGTACAGCAACCGTATCTCCGGGACGAAAATCCGGAATTTCCTTCTTTATATATTTTTCCTCTATTTTCTCTATCTTTGTCTGCATCAGTATCCCTCTTACAAAAATCGAGGGGAGCTGTCTTCCCCTCTTCGAGATTATATCAAGTTTACAAACTCCTTTAGGTTTTTTACCTATCCTCTTTGCCTTCGAATTCTGAGATGTTATCCTTTATCTCGCGTAGCAGCTTTTTGTCCTCCTCACTAAGCTTTACCTTTTTCAACAGTTCAGGACGTCTCCTTAGGGTTCTTTCCAGCATCTTTCTTCTACGCCATTTTCTGATCAACTCATGATTGCCGGACAAAAGTACCTCTGGTACCTTCCACCCTCTAAACTCCGCCGGACGAGTATATTGAGGATATTCTAAAAGCCCAGAGTAAAACGAATCCTCCTTTGCCGAGTTCTCACATCCTAAGACACCGGGAAGCAATCTGGCCACTGCATCTACAACCACCATCGCCGCCAGCTCTCCTCCCGTGAGGACGTAATCCCCTATGGATATCTCCTCTTCTGCCAGATGTTCCCTTACCCTCTCATCTACTCCCTCATAATGTCCACATATGAGAATTAGATTTTCTTGTTTGGCTAACTCCTTTGCCTTTTCCTGATTAAAGAGGGTCCCTTGAGGAGAGAGCAAAATCACTTTACCTTTTGAGGGCTTAATTTCCTCCTTAATTTTCTCCACTGCCTCAAAGATGGGCTCCGGCTTCATAACCATTCCCCCGCCCCCTCCAAAAGGGGCATCGTCTACCGTGTGATGTCTGTTATAGGTAAACTGGCGGGGATTACAGAAATGAATACTTAAAAGTCCCTTCTCCTGTGCCCTTTTAATTATACTCTCCTCAAAGGGACCTTTAAACATAGAAGGAAACAAGGTAACGATATCCACCCGCATTCTTAAGACGATTAATCCTCCAGGATTTCTACCATTACCCGCTTCTTTATTTTCGCAGCAGCTGCTCCCACGAGCGTCCGTAAGGCATTGGCAACTCTACCTCCCTTTCCTATTACCTTGCCCATATCCTCCTTGGCCACACGAATCTCCAGCAGGATAACCTTTTCCGCTTTTACCTCCTGAACCTGTACCTCATCAGGGTTGTCCACTATCCTCTTGACCATGTACTCCACAAACTCGCGCATTTTACCCTCCTTGTTTGTAATGAGAAGTCAACCTTCGGTTTCCCCTTTTATTTCATCTCCTTAAGAAGATATCTCGTCTCGGGAAAGAATGGAGAAATTCAGCAAGAGCTTCTTTGCAGAATTAGAAAGCTGAGCTCCCTTGCCAATCCAATCTAATATTCTCTCCTTATCTGCTCCTATCTTTTTACTCCTGGGATCATACCATCCCAATTTCTCAATATACTTCCCCTTTACCGAGGCTCGAGAATCCGTCACCACTATACGGTAAAAAGGAAGATTTTTAGCTCCTGTCCTTTGCAATCGAATCCTCGTTGACACCAGCAGTCTCCTTTTTAAGAGTTGTATTTGCAACCTCTTTAAGTTTAAGCACCGCCTTTTGGGGATCTGGTGCTCCGAAAACAGCTATCCCAGCTACCAGTATGGTAGCGCCTGCTTGTACCACCTTCCTGACAGTATCATGATTGATTCCCCCATCCACCTCAATCTCAAAGGAAAGTCCTCTTTTCTTACCCATTTCCTTAAGGTCTCTTATCTTTGGTAGAACTCCTGGAAGAAAACTCTGCGCTCCAAATCCTGGGTTGACCGTCATGAGGAGGACCAGGTCTAAACGGGGCAAAATATATTCCAGTTCACAAAGAGGGGTAGAAGGATTTAGTGCCACCCCTGCCTTGATTTCCCTTTCTTTAATAGAAGTAATTAAGCGATCCAGATGGTAAGAGGTCTCGATATGGACAGTGATTATATCGCATCCGGCCTGAGCAAAGGGCTCAATCCACTCTTCCGGATTGTCCACCATGAGGTGAACTTCAAAAGGTAAATTGCTCTTTTTTCTAAGGCATTTTACCACCATAGGGCCGAAAGTGATGTTTGGAACAAAATGCCCGTCCATCACGTCCAGATGAAGAAGATCAGCCACCTTCTCCACCTTTCTTATTTCCTGATGAAGACAGCTGAAATCAGCCGAAAGTATAGAAGGAGATATCTTGATCATTCCACCCTCTTTACCTTCACCAACCTGCCCTCTATGTATACCCTGATCTCCCCTTTTCCCACTAATCTGGAACTGATCCATAACCTTTCCCCAGGATTTCTTTTTCCATAATCTATACTCCTGACTCCCTCCAAATCGATGATTGTAACCCGAACTCTTCTCGGGGTAAAACCCGGAGGAATATCGACACAGGTTAAAATCCATCTTTCTTTCTGGACAACCGGTCCTTCCTTTTTATAAGGGGCACTTACCTCAAACTCGACCAAAGTTTTCTCACTTACCATTGATCCAGCAACCGGGGACTGGGAAAGAACTATTCCTTCTTCTTCTGAGGAGGGGACCTCTTTTATCCTTCCTATTCTCAAGGGTATCTTCTCGGCTAAATCCTTCACCCTTTTTATCTTACTTCCCGTAAAATCAGGCATATAGTACTGCTTTTCTTCTGGTCCTAAGCTTACCAAAAGGTTTATCCCCTCCTCCCGGTTCATCTCAACTTGGGGAGGGGGATCCTGAGCTAAAACCTCCTCTTCAGGAAGGTCATCATAGATATAACTTATGTCCCCTATCTTCAATCCTCTTTGAGAAAGATAAATCCTCGCCTCAATTAGCTTCTTTCCAACCACCGAAGGGACGACCACTGATTTTTTCCCCTCACTTATGACCACCTCAATTTCTCTACCCTTTCTCACCCGTACTTCAGGAGAGGGAACCTGAGAGATGATGATGCCCTCAGGAATCTCAGAAGAATACTTTCTATCCACCACCTTCAAAGCCAGATCACGCTCACTCACCAGAAGGACTGCTTCCTTCAGGTCTTTGCCCACGACACAGGGAACCTCTACCCTCTCCGGAGGTATTAATATACGCAGCGTGAGAAGACACACTCCTATAGTTATTCCTAAAAGAAAAAGAAATATCCCTGCTATCTTCAGCAGACTCTTCAACCACGATAGCAACTCTACTCCTTTAACTGGCTCTTAGCCACTTCTACCAATTCCGAGAACTCCTGAGGATCATTAACCGCTAAATCGGAGAGGACCTTTCTGTTCAGTCCAACGTTAGCCTTCCTTAATCCCTTTATAAAGAGGCTATAAGAAAGACCTCTCTCTCGAGCAGCTGCATTAATTCTCGTAATCCAGAGCCTTCTGAACTCTCTCTTTTTTCTCTTTCTATCCCTATAGCTGGCAGAAAGTGCCTTCTTTAAAGCCTCGCTGGCTAAGGTATAAAGCTTGCTCCTTCCCCCTCTATATCCCTTAGCAGCTCTGAGAACCTTCTTCCTTTTCTTGACGTGTATCACTCCCCTCTTTACTCTGCTCATTTCCTCGTCCTTACAACTAAATTATGAAAAAGCACCACTTAGGAGGAAAGCATTTCCTCCTCTAAGCGGGTCTTTAGCATTTCTTAAGCTGAATGAACTTCTATATATCAGACGGCGCTACCTATCAGCTTTTTAATCCTTTTAGCATCTCCTCCGCTGAGCAATACGCTTTTCCTTAGTTCCCTTTTTTTCTTGGAGGTCTTCTTTCTCTTCAGGTGTCCTCCGCAGGCTTTGCTCCTTGCTATTTTACCCTTCTTGGTTACCTTGAACCGCTTCATTACCCCTCTATGACTCTTTATCTTAGGCATTCTTCTCCCTTAAAATTAATTTTGGTGCACCTTCTTTGGTATAAGGTATAGCTCCATCACCCTTTTTTCATCTTTGGGAAAGGACTCGACTTTTGCTATATCCTCCGTCTCGCCGGCTACCCGTTCCAGAATTTTTCTTCCCCTTTCCGCAAAGACCATCTCCCTCCCCTTAAACCTGAGGGAAACCTTCACCCTATGACCTTCTTCCAAAAACCTGCGTATACTTTTTACCTTAATGAGAAAATCGTGCTCTCCTATTTTGTAAGTTAACCTTACCTCCTTTAAGACATTGCTGGAATGTTTTTTCTGAGTTTTTCTTCTTCTCTTCTCCTGCTGGTATTTGAACTTCCCATACTCGAGAATACGACATACCGGAGGATGGGCTTTTGGGGCTACCTCTATCAAATCCAGTCCCCTCTGCCGTGCCATCTCTAAAGCGCTTTCGAGGGGGAGAATTCCAATTTGCTCTCCCGCCTCATCGATGACTCTTACCTCTTTTGCCCTTATTTCCTCATTTACCCGAATTTTTACCTCTCTGCTAATATATAGGCCTCCTTAACTTTTGTCTTCTATCTTTGTTTTAACCATTTCAATAAACTCACTTATCTCAAGGCCTCTTAAGTTCTCCCCGTCTCTTGTACGGACAGTTATGATTTCTTTCTCTTTTTCCCTCGGTCCTATTATGACCATGTAGGGAATTTTCTCCAGCTGTGCCTGTCTCACCTTATACCCCAACATCGCGTTATCATCATCTACCTCCACCCTTATGCCCTCACTCATCATCTTCTGATAGACTTGCCAGGCAAAGAGGCTTTCCTTTGTCGTCACGGTTAATATTCTCACTTGCACTGGAGAAAGCCAGACAGGAAATGCTCCCCCCCAGTGCTCAATCAATATCCCAATAAATCTCTCCATCGTCCCTAAGACCACTCGATGAATCATCACCACCCGCTCTTTCTTTCCACTGGGAGCGATATAAGTCAGGTCGAACCTCTCAGGAAGATTAAAGTCCACCTGAATGGTGGGACCCTGCCATAGCCTGCCCAGCGCGTCCTCCATCTGAACATCTATCTTTGGCCCATAAAAAGCTCCTTCTCCCTGAGCAACTTCAAAGGGGATGTTCTCTTTCTCTAAGGCAGTTGTCAAAGCTTGCGTTGCTCTTTCCCAGTTTTCAGGGGAGCCAATATATTTTCGAGGTCGAGTAGAAAGAGTCATCTGATAACCTAAACGAAAGGTCTTCATCATAAATAGCACAAACCGCAAAACTTCTCTCACCTCATCCACCAGCTGGGAGGGCATACAGAATATATGAGCATCATCCTGGGTAAAACCCCTTACTCGAAGAAGGCCGTGCAACACCCCTGAATCTTCTCGTCTGTAAACGGTGCCAAGCTCAAAGTATCTTAAGGGAAGATCCCTGTAACTTCTGATCTTGGAGTTATAGACTAAAATATGTCCCGGGCAGTTCATCGGTTTGACCACATATTCTTCCTTTCCCAGGGAAAAGACATACATATTTTCTCTATAGTAGTCTAGATGACCTGATTGTTTCCAGAGATGTGCTCGTGAGATATGAGGAGTTATGACTGGCTGATAGCCCCTTTTCAGATGTTCTTCTTTCTCGAACCTCTCCAAGATCTCTCTCAAAATAGCTCCCTTGGGATGATAAATCACCAGACCCGCTCCCAATTCACTGGAGAGGCTAAAAAGATCCAGACTCTTTCCCAGCTTTCGATGGTCTCTTTTCTTCGCTTCCTCTATACGATTAAGATAACTGTCCAAATCCTCCTTTTTAAAGAATGCCGTTCCGTAAATACGAGAAAGCATAGGATTTCCTTCTTTTCCACGCCAATAGGCTCCCGCTAAGGAGAGAAGACGGAAAAATTTCACTTCACCTGTACTTCTTACGTGAGGACCACGACACAGATCCACAAACTCACCCTGTCGATATAAACTCACCTCATCATCTTCTATCTCCTCTAAGAGCTCGAGCTTATAAGGCTCCTCTCTTTCCTCAAAGATCTTCCTTGCTTTCTCTTTACTGACCATCTCTTTTTCAAAGGGAAGATCTTCCCTTACTATCTTTCTCATCTCCTCTTCAATTCGATCCAGGTTGTGAGAAAGAACCTCTCCGTCTATATCGAAATCATAATAAAATCCATCCCTGATAGGAGGGCCTATTCCCAGTTTTGCCTGAGGGAAAAGCCTTTTTACTGCTTGTGCCATAATATGGGAAGCGCTGTGGCGCAAGACGTCCTGGCTGTAATTTTCCTTTTCTTCCATCTTTTGGTTTCAAAAAATCGTACTTGCGAGGAAGATATTCCTTTCCCCAAAACGTTCGCTCTCCTCTATGGTGGATAGAATGATTTACCCACCCATTTTAATAAAAATGCTTAGTGCCCAGTGCTGGACTCGAACCAGCGACCTCTTGCATGTCAAGCAAGCACTCTAACCACTGAGCTAACTGGGCATTACAACTTTGGAGGCGGCACTCGGAATCGAACCGAGGATAAAGGATTTGCAGTCCTTCGCCTTACCACTTGGCTATGCCGCCTCATCGAATTTGAATTATTCCTCCTCCGAAAGAGCGTCCTTCTCGAGATCTTCAGTCACTTCTTCCCCAGAGGTCATCCTGCATTCTCCGTTAAATAGTGCTCCACCGTCAACGGTTAGTTCAGAAGCTCTTACCTTTCCTTCCAGACTTCCAGAGGAAAAAAGTTCCACTCTTCCATTACAATCAATATTGCCAATGACCTTTCCTTCGATACTCACCGAGTCAGCTTTAATGTTCGCACGAATAAATGCCTCTTTTCCCACGACCACACTTCCCTCTGTCTCTACTTCACCCTCAAATTTCCCGTCAATGCGGATGCTCTCTTTATCCTTTAATGTTCCCTTAAACTCAGCCTCCTCTCCGATAAGGGTGCTCGTCTTTACCTTCTCTCTTTTTTTTCTTCTGACCATCTCTTACCCTTCCCCTTCAGGGTTCTCGTTAACTTCCCCTTGCAGTTTCACCTCATCCCAAAGGCTCCACCATTAGATTTAAGGGATTCACGGTTTTACCGTTGTGCCATACCTCAAAATGCAAGTGAGGCCCTGTACTGCGTCCCGTGCTCCCCACTCGTCCTATAATCTGTCCCTTTCTCACCCAACTCCTCGCTTTACCAGGATCTTGGAAAGATGACCGTATACGGTATAATACCCATATCCATCCCTTATCCTAATCATCAGCCCATAGGCATCCTTCCATCCAGCATAAACCACCCTTCCTTGAGCGGCTGCCCTTACGGGAGTTCCCCAAGGGGCACAAATGTCAATGGCCGGATGGAACTCCCTTTTTCCCGTGAAGGGATCCTTTCGCCACCCATATCTTGAGGTGATCCAACCCTGGACAGGAAAGATA
>QMPZ01000078.1 GCA_003648815.1 Candidatus Aerophobota bacterium
CCAAAGACCTTTCTTGATGGAAAATACTCCCTCAACTTCCTCAACCGATTTTTTGATGAAGTCGATCATTACCTTTTTATCAACCTTATAGCCCTTTTCCTCCTTCAACTTTACCTCCTTTCCCCATCATCAACTCCTCTTCCACAAAACTGGTGTAAAACTGGCCTTTTTGGAACCGCTCGTCCTCTATTATGTGTTGATGAAAGGGGATGGTGGTCTTTATTCCCTCGATGACGAATTCCTCCAAGGCCCTTTTCATTCGCCCCATCGCTTCTCTCCTGTCCCTTCCCCAGGTTATAAGCTTAGCCAGAAGGGAATCATAAGCAGAGGGGACGAAGTAGCCAGAAAAGATGTGTGTATCCACTCTTACCCCGGGTCCGCCAGGAAGGTGAAGGGCGGTAATTTTTCCAGGAGAAGGAGCAAAATTCTTTTCTGGATCTTCTGCATTAATGCGACATTCAATGGCACTGCCCTCAATCCTTATATCTTCCTGATCGTAGGAGAGCCTTTCTCCGGCAGCGATGAGAATCTGGTCCTTGACCAGGTCCCTTCCTGTGACCATCTCCGTTACCGGATGCTCTACCTGGAGCCGGGTATTAACCTCCATAAAGTAAAATCTTTTTTCCTCGTCCACTAAAAATTCCACCGTCCCCACGCCCACATAACCCAGCTCCTCAGCCACTTTCACCGCTGCTTTTCCCATTTGCCGGCGCAGGGAATCGTCCAGAATGAGGGAGGGAGATTCCTCCATTAATTTCTGATGTCGACGCTGAATGGAACAGTCTCTTTCTCCAAGGTGAAGGACCTTGCCGAACTTATCGGCAAGTATCTGAAATTCGATGTGTCTTGCTCTATTAAAATACTTTTCTATGTAAAGGTCAGGCTTTCCGAAGGATGATTTTGCCTCCTGTTGAGCTAAGTCGAAAAGCGAGTCCAACTCCTTTTCCTCTCGGACCACTCGCATTCCCCGACCCCCTCCTCCTAAAGCTGCCTTCAGGATTACCGGATAACCAATTTGAGAGATAACCTCGCGAGCTTCCTTTTTGCCCTTCACAACACCATCTGAGCCAGGTATCACGGGAATACCTGCCTCTGCTAAGGTGTTTCTTGCCTCCACCTTGTCGCCCAATTTTTTAATCACCTCATGAGGGGGTCCGATGAATTCTACCCCTGAAGAACGACAGATTTCTGCAAATTGCTCATTTTCAGCTAAAAAACCATATCCCGGATGAATGGCATCCACCCCCGCCACCTCAGCAGCGCTGATTATGCGGGAAACGTTAAGGTAACTTTCAGCTGGATCACGCGGACCTATGCAGATGGCCTCATCAGCAAAGCGCACGGGCAAGGATTCATCGTCCTCCTTGGAAAATACCACCACCGTCTCTATCCCGAGCTCCTTGCAAGCTCTTATTATACGAAGGGCAATCTCGCCCCGGTTGGCGATGAGAATTCTTTTAAACAATCTTCATTTCCTCTCTATCAAAAATAGCTCCTGGTCATATTCCACAGGTTGACCATTTTCCACCAGGATCTTTTTAACCTTTCCGCTCACCTCGGAGGTTATCTCGTTCATCACCTTCATCGCCTCGATAATGCAAAGGGTCTGCCCCTCTGTGACCTCATCACCCACTTCCACAAAAGGTTCCTCCTCCGGAGAAGGAGCTCTGTAAAACGTCCCTACCAACGGAGAACGCACTGAAAAAAGCTTTTCTTCTTCTTTTTTGCCTTCTGTTTCGATCTTTTCTTGGATTGAGAAAGATTTTTCCCTCTCTTTAACAGGGGATCCTGTCGACTTCACCAACTTGAAACGAGTGCCCTTTTCCTCAATTTCCAGCTCTGAAAGACTTGACTCCTCAAAGACCTTAATTATTTTCCTTAACTGTTTGATATCCATTCCCCATCCACCTTATGCTTTACCCACGTACTCTCCTGATCGGGTATCCACCCGAACGACATCTCCCTCCTTTATGAAAAGCGGCACCTGCAGGCTATAACCTGATTCTAAGACCACCGGCTTGGTGGCCGAGCCCACGGTATCCCCTTTAACCCCTGGGGAGGCCTTTTTCACCTTAAGGTCCACAAAGGTGGGAAGCTCTATTCCTATTACTTTTCCCTCGCACAGGCGAAGCGTGACCTCTAAGTTCTCCTTGAGAAATCCCACTTTCCTGCCCAAGACTTTTTCGGGAACCATTTTCTCCTCAAAGCTTTCCATATCCATAAAGTGAAGGTTTTCTCCTTCTCGGTAAAGATATTGAGCTTTCTTTTCCTCAACGAAGACGTCCTTTATCTTCTGCTCGGGCTGAAGGACTTTTCTTACGGTCTCAGAGGTCTCAAGGTTCTTCAGCATAACCCGCACAAAGGCGCCTCCTCTTCCTCGTTTCACGTGCTGAAACTCTACGACCTCATAAAGGGTTCCATCTATCTCCACGCTCATACCTTCTCTGAGGCTATTGGCGATAATCATCGAGCACCTCTCCTCCATTTTGAGTGACAAGGAGCATCCTCTCCACCCTTACCCCTCCCTCGCCAGGAAAGTAAACTCCCGGCTCTATGGTAAATACCATTCCCTCCCTTAAAATCCTTTTGGAATCCGGACTTATGTTTGGCTCCTCGTGGACCTCAAGACCTACTCCATGGCCAGTGTTGTGAATAAAGACGTAGCCCTCTTCCTTTAGCCTTTGCCTTATTATCCTGTCTATTCGCGAGGACTTCACCCCTGGCCTTACCGAATTTATCGCCTCTTCTTGTGCCTGCCTGAGAAGGTCGCGGATCTTGTGCCACCTTTCCTCAACCTGGCCAAAGAAAAACGTCCTGGTCAGGTCAGCGCAATATCCTTCCACCATAGCACCCAGATCAAAGAGAACCAGATCACCCTTCTTCAGTTTCCTTTCACCGGGCCTTCCATGGGGAAGGGAGGTTCTTTCACCAAAGAGGACTATGGGAGGAAAGGATTCCTTATCGGCCATTTTTCTGATAAAATAGATGGCTTCCGCCGAAACCTCTTTTTCCGTTATCCCTACCTTAAGCAGGCCCTTAAGATGATCAAAGAGGAGCTCGGTCACTCTGGTAGCTTTCCTTATACAGGAAAGCTCTTCCTCGTCCTTGACCAACCTGAGATCTTCCACCAGTCCCGTACAGGGGACCAATCTCCTTCCTACGAGCTCTATCAGCCTTTTATACTGCCTGTATGATAGATGAGAGGCCTCAAAGCCAATTTTGGAGGCCTCTACTCTGGTGAGTATTTTACCTATGGCCTTCTCTAATGCCTCTTTTCGGATAACTACCTGCCAGCCGCTCAGCTCTTTTTTCGCCTCTTCTTCGTAGAGGCGGGAGGTGATGAAGAACCTGTCCGAAGAGGTTAAAAGGATTACCCCTTCCGCCCATGTGCCGGTCAGGTAAAAGACATTATGAGGTTCTGTTACTATAAAGGCCTCAAGACCTTCTTTCTTTAGCCTTTTTCTTAACCTGAACAGTCGATCATCTGTCCGATAGCTGAAGTTGTTCTCACGCATATCTTTTTAAATCCTCATCTTCTAAGAGTTCATCCACCAGATCCTTTACCTTCTGCACATCTTCCTTGCTTACGACGAGAATCCCTCTTTTTGAGTTTATGATAATTAAATTAGAAACCCCGATCGTCCCTAAGATCTTATCTTTTTCTCTGTTTATCAGTATGCAGTTGCTGGTCTCCTTTTCCTTCACCAGTCCTCTTATGATGTTTCCCTGCTCGTCCTCGGGAAATATCCGCTCTAAAGCCTTCCAGCTTCCTATATCGTCCCAGAAAAAGTCCCCTGACACGCTCACTACCTTGGTCGCCTTCTCCATAACTCCGTAATCAATGGAGATCTTGGGCAAAAGAGGGTAGACCTCTTCTATCGCCTGCTTTTCTTTTTCCGTCCCCAAAGCTTTTTCAATTTTCATCAGACCCTCGTAAAGGGAGGGAAGATATTTTTTTATCTCTTTCAGGATGGTGCTGGGCTTCCAGGCGAAGATTCCCGCATTCCAGAGAAAGCTACCTTGCTCAAAGAATTCCTTGGCCTTTTTATAAGAGGGCTTTTCCGTGAACCTTTCCACCTTGAAAAGAGAAATTTCATCTATCACCTTTAACCTGTCCCCTATCTTAAGGTAGCCGTAGGAAGTCTCAGGCCGGGTGGGTTTGATGCCAATGGTCACCAGAAAACCCTTTTCTGCTCCCTGGGCAGCTACAGATATGGCCTTGTAGAATCTTTCCTCATCTCCTATTATGTGATCGGCAGGGAATATCACCATGGGAACATCTCCCTTTCTCTTTCTTATCCACACGCTGGCAAGGCCAATACAGGGAGCGGTATCCCTTCCCTCGGGCTCGAGGATGAGGTTCTCAGGAGAAAGAGAAGGCAGTTGAGAAAATAGCTCTTCCTTAAGCTCTCTTCTGATCGCCAAATAGGTATTTTCCTGGCCGAAAAATTGAGAGGCTCTCCTGTAACTTGCCTGCAGGAGACTTTCCCTTTCGTCCAGGATTAAAAATTGTTTAGGATACTTCAAACTGCTTAGCGGCCATAGTCTCTTGCCAAATCCCCCTGCCATGATTACTGCAACACTCATTTTTAATTTACCCACTCCTGATTAAAAATTAGATTCCTCGATATAGCTTAGATCTGGTAAGCTTTCAGTCTCAGCTTTATTCTATCATAAGAGCTTTCCTTCGTCAATTTTGTTTTGCGAAATTCCGCTTAAGCTGACTTCCACCCTTTATGCTTTTTAAAATACTCTATTAATCCTCCCGCCTCGATGAGGTCTAAAATAAAAGGAGGGAAGGGATGAATCCTTAATCTTAAATCCTGCTCGGGAACAAAGACCTCTCCCTTGCTCAGGTTTACGATCAGCTCGCTTCCCTCTTTGATCTTGTCTGTGTTGGTCTGGATGATGGGAAGCCCAACATTTATGGCGTTGCGGAAAAAGATACGGGCAAATGACTTGGCTATGACCGCTCCTATCCCTGCATACTTAATGGCTAAAGGGGCCTGTTCCCGGGACGAGCCACAGCCGAAATTTTCCCCAGCCACGACAAAATCACCCGGCGAGATACGTCGGCTAAATTCAGGGGCAATATCCTCAAATACGTGCTTGGCTAATTCCCTGTTGTCCAGGGTCTTAAACTTATATCGTCCTGAGATGATGTAATCAGTATTTATGTCATCGCCAAACTTATGAGCTCTGCCACGAAGAATCTTTTCCTTCATAATTTCCTCCCAGGGTAATGTTAGTATTTAGGAGAAGATGTTTTCCTCAACGGCTTTTGCCTTCTCCCGTCTTCTTCCAAGTGCCATGAATTTTCTCTATTATAAATCAGGAAAGAACTTAGTCAAATTTAAACCCTTGTCTTTTAGCTATGCATTTCAGTGGTGGTATGATCTTTGAAAGCGAGAGGACGTTTAATCGCCCCGTACTTATTTGGCATAATTTTCAGTGGCTTGAAGCAATCCCACAGATATATCCTGTGGAAAAGGCAGCTTGCATGTTATAACCACCAGTCCTTGCGTCGACATCGATAACCTCACCAGCAAAATAAAGTCCTTGCACTATCTTAGATTCCATTGTTCTGGGGTTAATCTCCCTGGTTTCGACCCCTCCACGGGTAACGATGGCCTCTTTTAAGGGACGAGTTCTGGCCACGGTAAGTCTAAAATCGGTCAGTCCCTTTATAATTTTATTTCTTTGAAAGCGAGTGATCTGATTTGCCCTAAGTTTACCATCTATTTTTATATAGTTTAAAAACTCTTCGATGAGCCTTTTAGGAAGGAGGTTTGCAAATATGGTTTTAAGTTCCTTATTCGGTGCTTGCTTGAATTCCCTTAAAAGCCTTAAGTCAATTTTCTTTGTATCCAGCGCAGGCTTAAAATTTATGGAAAGCTCCACCTTCCTCGATGTTTTTAAACATTCGTAAGCGCTCGCGCTTAAGTTAAGAATTATCGGACCTGATACGCCGTAGTGAGTAAAGAGCATATCTCCAAACTCACTTTTTACCTTCTTTCCATCTGCCAAAAGTGAGCAAGTCACATTCTTTAAAGATAGCCCCTGCCATTTTTTTACGAATTTTTCTTTGATCTCAATCCCCACAAGGGCAGGTTGAGGTTTTACTATGGTATGACCAAATTTTTTTGCTAAGATAAGGCCGTCCCCAGATGAACCTGTCTTAGGATAGCTCAGGCCACCTGTAGCGATGACCAGCTTTCTGGAGAAAAACTTATTCTTTTTCGTAAAGATGACAAATTGAGCATTATTCTTTTCTGCCTTGATCACTCTCTGATTATATTTTATATCCACGCCGAGCTTTCTTAAACAACTTAAAAGAACGTTTAAGACATCTTTTGAGCTATCGCTTTCGGGAAAAACTCTTCCTCCCCGTTCTACCTTTACTTTTAAACCCCTCTCGGTGAAAAAATCCATCAGTTCCTCATTAAAAAATCTGGCAAAGGCGCTATGAAGAAATTTCCCATTTCTGGGAAAGTTATCCAGAAATTTCTCAATGGGGCCGACATTGGTCAAGTTACAACGGCCTTTACCGGAGATGAGGAGCTTTTTCCCTGCACAGCTGTTCCTTTCCAGAAGCAAGACGGAGCTGTCCCTTTCCGCTGCCGTGATGGCCGCCATCATCCCTGCCGGTCCAGCACCGATTATGGCTACATGGTAAATTTTCTTTTTCATGTCTTACCGAAGTAATGCAGCTGAAGACAGTGCCCCATATTTGGCTTTCCCAATTCTTTCGAGATGCCCTGAAGGCATCCTCACTTTTCCCCCTTTTCTCTGAGCTTTTCGAGAACATCTTATAAAATTTATCAGAAGAGGTCAATCATGGCCAGTTTCGAAAAGGTTTGACTTTTGTTCGTCCTTTCCATAGGATAATGAATGAGGTCAAAATTTAGCAAGCAAAAAGGCCAGAGTAAACTTTCAGGTGGAACATAAAATGAGAAGGGTCTATTTTCCGTTCTTAATGATAGGCGTTGTCATCCTTGTTATCTTTTCCTCGAATCTTTTTCTTTGGGCCAATGATACGATTCAGAAAGCGGAGATCTTCTCAAGCGGAGTTTACGTGGACAAAGAGCACAAAGAAGGTTCGGAATTTGGAGAACAGGTTGAAAGCAAGTTTGCCTGGAAACAGGATTTTCCGGGGATAAAGTCCTGGTGCTATGCAAATTCCTGGATAGGCGATGTCTGGGGCTCTCTTAGGGTATTCCACTTTAAGGGTTTTCGCTTTCGCAATATAAAGCCCGGCACCAGGTTTAAAGCGAACGTTAAATTTAAGGTTGCCCTTTATGGGCTTATCAATACCACTTCCTTTGCTTTTGGAGACACCCACTATAAAGCAAAAATTACAGCCGGTATACTTGAGGGCAGTGAGGGCAGTTATGATTTGCCTCTGGCGG
>QMPZ01000079.1 GCA_003648815.1 Candidatus Aerophobota bacterium
ATGCCGAGCAGAAGGAACTCATTCAGAAGATCACCGACAACTTCTTCAAGGTAAAGGATGAGCTGGATGCCAAAACAGAGCTGGTCCAGAAGATCACCGACAACTACTTCAAGGTAACCGGTGAGCTTAAGGATAAGATAGAGGAGCTTCAGGCGAGTAACGCTGAAAAGGAGAAAACCATCAAGCAGATCACCGACAACTACTTCAAGGTAACCGGTGAGCTGAACGATAAGATAGAAGAGCTTCAGGCACAGAATGCCGAGCAGAAGGAACTGATAAAGAAGATGACCGACAACTACTTCAAGGTAACCGGTGAGCTGAACGATAAGATAGAAGAGCTTCAGGCGAAAAATGCAGAACAGGCAAGGACAATTGAGCAGAGTAGGAGGAGAACACCTTTATATATCGGAATTGCGTTAATAGCTGGGTACTTTATCGGCCAAGGAATATGATATAACTCCATTTTTCAGAGCAAGGGAAAAGAAAGTCATTAAAGGGGGTGAAAAGGAAATGTTAAAGAAGATAGCTACGAGTAGTATTGCTGGAATAATATTGGGATTGGCCATAATGATAAACGCCGGAATAGCTCAAGAGCTACCTATGACAAAAAGCAACAACCCTTCTGCTACCCCAGAGGAGCTTCAAAATGAGATAGCCAGGCTGCGTACAGAACTTGCCCAGGCAAAGGAGACAGCAGCAAAGGCGCAGGAGCTCGCTCTCAAGACAAGAATAGAAGCCGCTAAGTTTAAGGAGGAGGTTTTGGCTAAGTTGGGGGTGTGGCGAGGGAAAGTGGCCGAAGCAATGATGATGGCAATGGAAGCAAAAGAGATAGCCGCTAAAGCAGGAATTAGTGAGGAGTTGCAAAAGAAAATAGATGATCTGGAAGCAGATATTTCCTCGGCAAAGGAAATGGCCGCAACAGCAAAGATTCGAGCTGACCAATCTGCAAAGGAAGCAGCAGAGGCACGAATGAAAACTGAGCTCCTTTTAACCACGGTGAATGAACTGGTGGAAAGGGTAAAAACTCTCGAGGAAAAGCTCGCTGCCAGGCCGGCTCCTAAGCTTATACCCAAAAATCTCTACAGAGTGAAGAAAGGCGATAATTTATGGCGTATCTCTGGCTATAGAAATATTTACAATGACCCCTCACAGTGGAGGAAAATCTACGAGGCAAACAAGGACAAAATTGAGGACCCAAACCTGATCTATCCCGGACAGAGACTGGTAATTCCTCAGGATTAGGATGGTGAAAGATAGTAAGGGCAGCTTTTTATTTTCTCGCAGGAGAAAGAAAGCTGCCCCTTATTTTGTTTTATGTTTTTCTACTTTTCTCTTGCATACCGTCTTCTAAATCTCTCTATTCTCCCTTCACTATCTACAAACTTCTGCGTACCTGTAAAAAACGGATGACAGTTAGAGCAGATCTCCACTCGTAAATTCTGTTTGGTAGATCTGGTTTTATATTCCGCACCACAGGCGCACCTTATAACTGTCTCCTTGTAAGGAGGGTGTATTCCTTTCTTCATTATTTATCTCCTTTCCTTGGAATTCTTTTCTAAATGTGAGATTATCTCCAAAAACTGTTCGTTGTTCTTTGTCTTCTTCATCACCTCTATTACCCCTTCAATGGGGTCTTTGAAATTTTGACGATTTAGGTAATTTCGAAGAACCCAGATCATTTTCAGTTCCCTTTCGCTCAATAGAAGTTCTTCTCTTCTTGTTCCTGAACGGTTGATGTCAATGGCGGGAAAGATACGCCGATCTGCCAGCTCCCTCGTTAAGCGCAATTCCATATTTCCTGTACCCTTAAACTCCTCGAAGATGACCTCATCCATTTTACTTCCTGTCTCTACTAAAGCGGTAGCCAGAATAGTTAAGCTCCCCCCCTCTTCTACTTTCCGAGCTGCTCCAAAGAACTTCTTGGGATAATGTAAAGCACCGGCATCTATTCCTCCGGAGAGAACCTTTCCACTGACGGGCATGAGAAGATTATAAGCTCGAGCTAATCGAGTAATGCTATCCAAGAGGATTACCACGTCGTGTTGTTGCTCTACCATCCTTTTAGCTCTCTCGATGACCAATTCCGCCACTCGAGTGTGATGTTTTGGTGGCTCGTCAAAGGTGGAGTAGACCACCTCTGCTTTCTTCACTGAGCGTTGCATATCGGTAACCTCCTCAGGTCGTTCATCGATAAGCAAAATTATGAGTTCTATTTCCGGATGGTTAGCGCAGATGGCATTGGCAATCTTCTGGAGGAGTATGGTTTTTCCCGTCTTCGGAGGAGCAACGATAAGACCCCTTTGTCCCTTTCCTAAAGGAGCGATTAAATCAATCAGGCGGCAGGAGATATCCCCTGAGCTATTCTCTAAGGTGATTCGTTCATAAGGATGGAGAGGAGTAAGGTTTTCAAAGATCGTCCTTTCTCTCGTCTTTTCTGGATTGTCTCCATTTACTGATTCTACTTTTAATAGGGCAAAATAGTTCTCGTTCTCCTTAGGGGGGCGAATCTGACCGGTTACCAGATCTCCCTCCCTGAGGCTAAAACGCTTTATCTGAGAGGGAGAGACATATATGTCATCCGGTCCAGAGAGATAATTCGACCGAAGGAATCCATATCCCTCAGCTAAGATGTCCAATACTCCTGTTCCATAGACGATTCCTTTTCTGTCGATCTCGTCCTGTATGATTTTAAATATAAGGTCCTGCTTCTTCAGATATTTGTAGTTAGGTATGTTTCTCTCCTGAGCCGTCTTATGAAGTTCGGTGATATCTTTTCTTTGCAACTCAGCAACATCCATTTGTTAATCTCCTATAGCTACGGCTTGAGCTATTGCATAATCTCCATTATGAGAGAGGGTGATCAGGACACATCTCACCCCCTCCTCTGAGATTATTCTTCTTGTACTTCCTGAAAAGCTGACCGAGGGCTTTCCATTCTTTTCCGGTAGTATTTCCATATCTTGCCAGTTGATGGCACGTCCTAAGGCCTTGCGCACAGCTTCCTTGGCAGCGAACCTTCCTGCAACATAGGCAAATCTATCTCTCTTTCCCAAGCCACATTCTATTTCTCTTAGAGTAAGAATTTTTTTCTCAAATCGACCTTTCCACCTTTCAGTAGCCTTCTTTATCCTTTCTATTTTAACGATGTCTATTCCTATTCCCTTAACCATTATAGCTTTATCTTTCGATTAGCCTTACCATCTCCCTTACCGCCTGTTCCATGCCCACCAGACAGGCCCGGGAGATGATAGAATGGCCTATACTTAACTCGTCTATTTCCTTTATCAAACATATCTTCTCCACATTCTGGTAGTTCAATCCATGTCCGGCATTTACACCTAAGCCCAGTTTTTTCGCCAAGGCGGCAGCTCCAGCGAGTCTTTCTAGCTCGGTAGCTATCTTAAGAGGTTCATTAGATTCTGCATAGATTCCCGTATTTAACTCTACAAAATCAGCGCCTAATTTATGGGCTTTCTTTACGCTGTCAGGGGTGGGATTAATAAACAAGGAGACGGGAATTTTTGCCTCACGAAGGAGGCTCATTACCTCCTTTAGCCTTGAGTTGTCCTTGGACAGGTCCAATCCCCCCTCAGTGGTTATCTCTCCGCTTCTCTCCGGCACTAGGGTAGCGAGATCCGGCTTTATCGTCAAGGCAATTTTCAATATCTCCTCATTCATTCCCATTTCAAGATCCAATTTGGTCTTTATCGTGGATCTTAGAATTTTTAAATCCCGTTCCTGAATGTGCCTCCTGTCCTCTCTTAAATGGACAGTTATCCCCTTTGCTCCTCCTAACTCTGCGAGGATGGCAGCGGCTACAGGATCTGGCTCTTTAGCCTTTCTTGCCTCTCGCAGAGTAGCTATGTGGTCTACGTTTACACTCAAGCTTGGCATCTTAAACTCTCCTCAAGTTTTCTCTTTCCATAAATTTGCTTTCCTTAATTCTTCTCACTGCCTCTCTTATCCTTTCCTCATCCACCGTCAGGGCTATCCTTATATAGCCTTCTCCATAGGTGCCAAATCCTACTCCAGGGGTGACCACTACCCCGCATTCTTCTAAAAGGACCCTGGCAAATTCTATGGAAGCACAGGGAACCTTGACCCATAGATAAAAGGTGGCCTTAGGGGGATTTATCTTCCAGCCTATCTGTCTCAATCCCTCAACCAGAATGTCTCTTCTTCTTTGATAGACTTTCCGTATTTGTCGAGAAACCTCTTCTGGCAATTTCAAGGCTTCTATCCCCGCCTCCTGAATAGCCTGAAAGACCCCAGAATCCACGTTGGTCTTTACCTCCCTTAGAGCCTGAATTACCTCTTTATTTCCCACGACAAATCCTATTCGCCAACCGGTCATATTAAAGGTCTTGGATAGAGAGTGAAACTCCACTCCTACTTCTTTAGCTCCCTTTACCTCGAGGAAACTACAAGGTCGGCACTCATCGAAGAAAACCTCTGAATAAGCTAAATCATGACAGACAACTATGTTGAACTCTCTGGCGAAGTCCACCACCTTTTGAAAGAAATCCCTGGTTGCTGTTGCTCCAGTAGGGTTATTTGGATAATTGATGAACAGAACTTTCGCTCTCCTGGACACCTCTTCGTCTATTTCCTCTAAGGAGGGCAAAAAGTGATTCTTCTCCAAAAGAGGCATCGAGAAAGGCATTCCTCCAGCAAATATAACCCCTGCTCTGTACACAGGGTAGGCTGGATCCGGAACCAGAGCAAGATCACCAGGATTAATTAGGGCCAAGGAGATGTGGGCTATGCCCTCCTTAGAACCTATCAAGGTGAGAATCTCCTCTTCAGGATTTAACTTTACCCCAAACCTTCTTTCATACCATTCAGAGATAGCCTTCCTGAAAGAAAGAAGGCCTTCGTAAGGAGGATAGTGATGATTTTGGGGATCTTTGGCTGCCTGATATAACCTTGTGATAATGGGGGAAGGAGTCGGAAGGTCTGGATCGC
Source organism: Candidatus Aerophobota bacterium (assembly GCA_003648815.1). Taxonomy (GTDB): domain Bacteria; phylum Aerophobota; class Aerophobia; order Aerophobales; family B47-G16; genus B47-G16. Next base: position 4,966 of record QMPZ01000079.1, read on the forward strand.
CTATTCCTAAATCGATGAGATCCTTCCCCTTTTTCTTTAATTCATTCTTAGCCTCATCTAACTGAGCAAACAGATAAGGAGGAAGTTGAGTTAACCTTTTTGCCTTCTTTATCTTAACCATTGTTCCTTTCCTGTTACAGTTTTTTGTTGATATGCTCAACCTTGAAGGTTGAAAAATATAAAGCAGGTAAGTCTTCCACCGTGGTGGGAAGGTAACTCTATCATCCCTCGTTTGATCTTCTTAACCCCAGAGCATCCTGGAGGTCAAAAAGACCCTTTTGTTGTTTGCTAATGAATTTAGCTGCCATAATAGCTCCCTGGGCGAATATCTGGCGAGACTCAGCTCGATGGATAATCTCTAATCTTTCTCCTTCCCCGGCGAACAGGACTGTATGATCCCCTACAATGCTTCCTCCTCTTACAGCATGGATACCGATCTCCTTCTCACTCCTTTTCCCTGTCAGTCCCTTTCTTCCGTATACTCCTACCTGGGATAAGTTTTCTCCTGCTGCTTTGGCTATAATCTCAGCAATTTTTTTCGCTGTCCCACTGGGTGCATCCTTCTTATTTCGATGATGCGCCTCGATAATCTCCTTGTCGAACTCCTTTCCCAAAGCTCGGCTTACCTCTTCCACCACCCTGAACAGCACGTTTATCCCTATGCTCATATTAGGAGAAATGAGGATGGGTATAATGTGTGAAGCTTCCCTTATCTTGTTATACTCATCTTCATTGAACCCTGTCGTTCCAATAACCATAGACATCTTTTTTCTTTTGGCAACCTCAAGATGCTCTATAGTTGCCTGAGGAGTGGTAAATTCAATGACCACAGCACCTACTTGAGCTATCCTTTCCAGATCCGAAGTTACCCTGACCCCCTTTATGATCTTTCCTATAGAGGGATGATCAGGAGCCTCTACCGCTCCTATCAAGCTCATTTCCTTTGCTTGATCGACCTTAAGTATAACCTCTCTGCCCATTCTCCCACAAGCACCGCAGACGATGACCTTGATCATCTCAACATCCCTTATCTTAAATTTTGAAGCAAGAGCGATACAGAAACTTCAGGAAAGAACCTTTTTAACGGGATAATTATGCTCGGAAGGATTTTCTCCCGGAATAGGAAATTAGAATGTCCTATCTTAAACACACTTCATTTAAAGAAATACTTCCCTTCTTAATAATACTTGATTTCTAAGGAGGGGCTTCTTTACTTAATTTCTGTGGTGGAGGCGGAGGGAATCGAACCCTCGTCCAGAGATAAAGACGTCAGGACATCTACATATTTAGTCTACATTTTGATCTCGTCTTTCCCCTCTCCTGTAGACGGGATAGAGGAAAGACCAGCAAGGTCTAAGATTCACCTATCCTCGCCTTGCTCAAGGACAGGCTAGCTCTACTCTCTTACGCCCTTCTCTATTTCGTAGAGCAGAAATAGAGGGACGTAGCCCTAATTGAGACAAATGGGGCTAGCAGCCAATACTGGGTTGGCGCTTAACTTTATCGCTGGATGGATTTACAAGGTATCCAGCCACCCTTGATATGCAGCCCTGATCTCTTTATCCCTGTCGAAGCCACATCGCCCCCTTCAACGATATTCAAGAAGGAACCCTTTACCTTGACTATTTACCCTTTTAGTACCCTCTTTAAGATTTCAAAACCTAATTTATGAATTCCTAACCCTGGATCTTGTCTTCAAAGTTCGCTCTATCTCTTCCTTTATCGCCTTTTCCTTAAGCTTTCTTCTCTTATCATATAGGCGTCTTCCCCTTGCTAAGCCTATCTCCAGTTTAGCTTTTCCTCTTTTAAAGTATATACTTAAGGGAATTAATGTCAACCCCTTCTGACTTAAAATGCCACTTAAACTCTGGATTTGCCTCTTATGCAGAAGTAACTTTCTCTCCCTCTTAGGATCATAACTACTGTGCTGGTCAATGGCCGAGTAGGGAGCTATATGCAAATTGTAAATAAATGCCTCGCCGTTTTTTATCCTGATGAAACTGTTGACAAAACTTACTTTGCCCTCGCGGATGGATTTAACCTCTGCACCCTCGAGGACAATGCCCGCCTCCCACCTCTCTAAAATCTCATACTCATGCTTTGCCCTTTTGTTGACGATCAAGGAAGTCCCTTTTTTCTGTATTAATTTTATCGCTTTATTTAAATTTGTCAAGTTCACAGATAGCCTGTATTGAGAAGGAACTTGATCAGGATAATCCCTATGGCAAGGAAGATTACCCAGGAAAAGTAATATCTTATATAAGCCCCCCTTAGTCTTTTATTCAAGGCAGCTCCTAA
>QMPZ01000080.1 GCA_003648815.1 Candidatus Aerophobota bacterium
AGATATCTTACTCCCTACGAGAAGCTAAGGTCCTTAGGTTATACAACTTAAGAGGCGATATGTCTTGCCTTCCTTAATTTTAGATTCTGTTTGCTCATCTATAGCCTTTTCAAGTTAAGGTAAGAAGTGTTCAAGATCATCTTGACCATTACCCCTTACGGAGAAATATAAGAGGATCTACATCGTAGCTTACAAATTGAGCTAAAATAGCGGTTAAAAAAAATGAATTTTTAGTGTAAAATAGCTTAGTTTACCGAATCTGGGTTTATAATAACCGTTAGTCAATTTAGGAATTAGTTTTGCCTATCCCAGGCAGGTTTTCAACTCATCCAAAACTGGAAAGCTGCAAATAACCTATGAGCTCATTAAGGTCATGGTTAGTAATATTAAACGGGTACATTATTAAATACCATTTTCACCATTATAGGTGGTAGATGAGGCAATTCTTCTATTTATAAGGGTCAGCCGCGTCCCGCAAACCATCCCCCAAAAAGTTGAAACTTAAGACAACAACTATAACAAAAGCCCCTGGGATTAATAACCAGGGACACAGAGCAACCGCGTGGATATTTTGAGCTTCGTGCAGTAAAACTCCCCAACTGACCACTGGGGAACGAAGGCCTAAACCGAGAAAACTTAAAGCGGTCTCCCCTAAGATCATCCCAGGTATAGACAAGGTTAGACTTACTATAAGATAGCTTAAAAATGAGGGAAGCAGATGTCTTCCAATTATTCTCCCCTCGCTTGCTCCGGCGATCTTAGCCGCCATGACAAAGTCCTCCTCTCGTAATTCCAGAAATTTCCCTCTTACTACCCTGGCTAAATTACACCAACCTATAATAGAAAGAATAATGGTGATGCCAAAATAGACTTTAATTGGTGGCCAATCTGTAGGTAAAGCAGCACTTAAAGCCATCCAAAGAGGAAGGCTGGGGATAGATATTAAAAACTCTATAACTCTTTGGATAACCGTGTCAATAGCACCCCCATAATACCCGGAGATTCCCCCTAATATACAACCCAGAACAAAACTAATGGCTATTCCCACCAACCCTATAGATAAAGATATGCGGGAAGCATAGAGGTTACGAGAAAATAAATCTCTGCCCAATTTCTCCGTTCCAAACAGAAACAATGTCCCTTCCCTTACTCCAAAAAGATGAATATCCATCTCAAATAAGCTCCACAACTTATACTTATCACCATGGATGAAAAAATAAATGGGACATCTTTTAGTTTTATCCTCAGAATATGTTCTCTCCAGGGTTTCTAAATCAAGTTTTTTCTCTAACCTATAGACAAAGGGACGAAGGTGAAAACGGCCCATTGCGTCAAAAAAATGCATTCTTTGAGGTGGGCAATAAATGTAGTCCTGGTGTCGCTTGTATATATTATAAGGAGAAAAAAATTCACAGAATAAGCCTGTGATGTAGAAAATAGCTAATATGATACCTCCCGCCAGAGCCATCTTATGTTTTTTAAACTTTCGCCACATAAGTTGCCATTGCGAGGCTACATATAGTTTTTCTTCAGCACTAACTTTCTTTTTCTTCATCTTCTTCATCGCCTTCCATGTCCTTCATATCGAATCCGGGGATCAACTAGAACTAACAATAAATCAGAAATAAAAGTGCCTATAAGTGTTAAAAAACATAAAAACATGATAATGGTTCCGGCTAAATACATATCCTCATTTAGTAGAGCTTCTATGAGGAGAGGCCCTGTGGTAGGTAAATTAAGTACCATAGCTGTAATACCTTCCCCGGAGCCAATGCCAGGAAGTGTCCAGCCTATAGTGCTAATTATGGGATTAATGGCCACCCTTATCGGATACTTAAATAAAAGAGTTCTTTCTGCAATTCCCTTAGCCCGAGCAGTGATGACATATTGCTTTTTAAGCTCATCCAATAGACAACCCCGCATAACACGAATAAGACCAGCTGTTCCAGCAGTGCCAATGACTATTATGGGAATCCACATATGATTTATCATATCTATAATCTTGGCCATGCTCCACGGTGCCTGTATGTATTCCATCGAAAAAAGTCCCCCCAACTCAACACCAAAATATTTAAAGGCAAGAAACATTAATGTCAAGGCAAGAAGAAAATTAGGGGTTGACAAACCGATAAAACCAATAAAGGTAAAACAATAGTCTCCAATAGAATATTGATGTATAGCTGAATAAATTCCTATTGGTATAGCAACAATGTAAGTAAAGATAAGGGTGGCGAGAGACAAAGCTACCGTCAATGGCAGCCGTTCGGTTATTAGTTTAAATGCCGGTTCATCATATGTGAATGATCTTCCAAGGTCTCCATGCAATAGATTCTTCATCCACCTGAAATATTGAATGTAGAGTGGTTTATCCAGACCATACTGCACAATGAGTGCGCTACGCAGGTCTTCTGCACGAGTCTCTGGACTCAGTTGGTGTAGACGTTCCAAATAAATGGTTAAATAATCACCGGGAGGAAGCTGAATGATGACAAAGGAGGCTATGGAGACTATAAATAAAAGAATGATCATATAGATAAACCGACGGATAACATAGAAAAGCATTTCTTTGCTCCTCTGATACGTGAAGAAGTGGCCTTTACCGACGATGTTAAGTAAAGGCCACTTTGTTTCTCTATTTTTTCCCGAATGCCACTATTTTTTGAAGAAGAATGTTTGAGGCGTATTACGCATCATGTCATTTCCATAATCTTTGCTCTTTTCAGGAACATTTCGCAAATTTTTCTTTACCAAAGTGGGTCGAAAGATATCACATACAGTACCTATCCGGGGAAGATGTTTCATCCACAAATTGCATACCTCGGTACTTAGTTGCTTATACTCCTCTGTCCCCAGCGTAGTCTGTCGCCCTTTATCGCATAACTCCTTTATCTTAAGTACCCACTCTGGCGGCTTCTCACCTTCTTTGCCATTTGTCGCGATCCACTTACCCCACGGTGAATATTGAGAAGGATAAACCTCGTACGCAGCTGTCGCGAAAAAGCTTTTCTCTTCAGGTTCATCTACTAGTCCACCGCCTTTCTTCCATATGGCTACATCCAGTTTGTTTGCTTTCTCCAGGTTGCCGTACAAGTTAGATGATATGGGTTTAATTAACACCTTCACCCCTACGTTTTCCCAGTACTCTTTTACCATCTCACAGACAGCTGTCATTTCTGGTACATCCTGTAACTCAAAAGGATTAAGTATTATCGTTAACCTTTTGCCATCTGGACGTAGGCGATAACCTTCTTCATCTCTTTTATCCAAACCCATCTCGTCCAAGAGCTGATTAGCCTTCTTCGGGTCATACTCAGCATAATAATCTTTCCACCACTCCTGCCAGCACAAGGCACCTTTATGAATTGGCATGCATTGACAGGGTGTAGCTAAGCCAAAATAAAGGCTTTTATTCAGAGCCTCACGGTCAATAGCTAAGGACATAGCTTGCCGAAACCTTATATCCTGGAATATTTGGCGTTTTACTGGATCTTCGGAAGTTTGATTAAACGTGAATGTTACTCGCCCTCCTGGTATAACCCACCTTAAAACTCGGTAATCACCTTTTGCTTCATTCCTTTTATAAAGAGGATAGTTCTTCATACTTGTGTATTGATTTGCAAAATCGGCTGCTCCCGAGATTATCTTCATATTATATAGATCTATATTTCCTACAATCTGAACAATCCCTTTATCTATATAAGGAAGCTGATTTCCCGCAGAATCTATTACCCAATAATAGGGATTTCGCTCATACACCCGCAGAGTATCTGTCGCTTTGGTACATATCCAGGCCGAAAGAGTAGGATAATTAACGCCGTAATATGGATTATGTTGGTGATTAAAGTACTCCCACCACGTATTAAAGCCTGCTTCTTTCGCTAACTCATCTGCTTTTGGATTGTACTTTATATGAAATTTCTTCAAGTAATGTTTGGGAGCATAAATTCCTACAACATGGAAGGGACAATCGCCTCCATAGGCACAATTTGCCAGGAGATCCGTCATCTGTGGGTAAGGTACAGCAAACCGAAAACGAAGCGTATAATCATCTACCTTCTCCATTTGCATAAGTTCACCGCCTGGTTTCCATTCGACAAGTACTGTGGGGTTAAGGGTTGGATTTAAAGTAATATCTTCCCACTTAAAGAGTATGTCGTCAACGGTAAAGGGATAACCATCTGACCATTTTAACCCCTTCCGTAGGTGAAGAGTAAGAACTTTTTTCTCATCTGACCATTCCCAACTTTCAGCTATACCAGGAAGCGTTCGGCCAGGTCGAGAGATGAGCAAGGTTTCCATGCGACTGGAAACCATCCTACTCCATGTGCTGCTTACACTCACAATTTTTATTGTTCCACCGTATTGTCCAATTTCTTCTATCGGTTTCATAACCAGAGGTCGTTCAGGTAGCCTTTCCTTTACCGGTGGAAGCTCTCCTGCTGCTACCTTTACTCTCAACGTAGGAGCTTCACCAAATTTCTCTATCTTTCTTCCAGTAGTTTTTTCATATTCCTGGAGTGTACCATATATGGTAGCACCCTCCTGATATAGTGTGCTAGATGACCCTTTCGCCAATGCCGGTGTTGATCCCCATAACCATATCGTTATTACTCCACTGAGCACCAAAACCATTAATTTTCGTACCATTTTTGCCTCCTCGTACATAATTTTGAACATATTCCATTTTCCTCTTTCCCGAAAGCTTCTAACTTAACAGAGCTATTTATCTTTCCACCCCCTTTCAACTTATTTTTTTAACCAAATTACTCAAACTGAATTTCTGCATGGGCTGCGCCATGCTTAGCTTGAAGAGAAACTTTCTTTCCTCGAACCCAAATTTGGGAGATTTCAATCTCCTGCCAACCCTCAGGAAGCACTATCCTCTTTTTACACCAATCTCTCGGCTCATCGGAACCGATAATCAAGCCACTTAACCCAATCATCACCGCATTTAAGAGACCCCCTGGAACTGCCAAATAGACTGTTCCCTCCGCGTTTTTCATTCCTTTAAATTCCTTAAATTGCCCAAACGGCTCCTTCCAATAATATTTCCAACCCTCCTCCCAAAGTTTAGTCGTTAATGCTCGATCACCCAGTCTGGCAGCATGAACACACAGCAGTGGAGGAAACATTGGTCCTCCAGCATACGTGCCAACGCGCTTTAAATACCAGCGCAGAGTTGCTCTCTCTACTTCTTTTCTTAAAGGAAAATTCATTGGAAAGATCACCATTAGAGTATCAGGGTTAAGCAATTTTCCTTTCTGGTATTGATAACCATCGTGCTTTATGAGTACATTATTTGAATCTACGTTCAGCACTATTTTTCCCGCTACCTCTTCCCATTGTGAAGGTGGTTTATACCCTAAATACCTTGCCGCCCATTGAGCCTCTCGTAGGGTAAGAATACAGGCGGCATTGAAATAAGCTGAATTATTGATATTAATCTCGCCCTCATCTGGACCCATCAGATTCAACATTTCGTAGCCACGTTCAGTTAGACTCGCTCGACTCAAGATCCACCTTGCTACCTCTCTCAATATTGGCCAGGCCTTTTCTCTCAGAAAAATCTCATCACCGGTTACGTGAACATATTGGGCAAAAGCTAAGGCAACGTCTGGGGTAATGTGATGCTCTAATACTCCAGTGTCTGCCCAAATAGGCGCAACCTCATCACCGCTGTTACTACTTTCCCATGGAAACATTATACCGCGAAATCCCATTAAGGCTGCATTATATCGTGCGGCCGGAACAAGACGACTGCGATAGTCAAGCATAGCTTGAGCTGATTCGGGTGCACTTAGCAATACTGCTGGAAACATAAAGGTCTCCGCGTCCCAGAAGACATGTCCAGCATACGGAACTCCAGTGGCAAGTCCAAAGGGAGATGCACTACAGGGACTACTTGGATGAATCGAGGAATGTACATAAAAGAAAGCACTATCTAACACATCTTGAGTTTGATCATCCGCACCTATTACCTTAACTCTGCTTTTCCATAATTCGGCCCATCTCTTACGGTTATTCTCACGGATTTTTTCAAATCCTAAATGCTTACTATATCTAACTAATCGAATCGCTTCTAAGTGAGGTTCAGAATGCATAACGGAAGGAACTAATGCACCCACCTGGCGTAAAGTCATCTTCTCCCCATGCTTGAGTTTAAAACTATATTCCTTTACCTCTCGGCCCACCCATCCCCAATCACTGCAGTGAGTCGAGAAGCTTTCTTCTCCGCAAAGATCAGAATACATTGCGACCCCAACGCTGGAAAGACTCCCAGGCGCCTCCCACCACAGCATCATATCAGCTACTTCATTAGAAGGAAGTATACCCCCGGTGAGATAATGTCCTGGTAGTCCACTTGAGTCTATAAAGGCGACAAGTCTTATCTTACAAGGTCTATCTATTCTTAATTCGATTTCCTGGCAGATTAATGGAGGAACACTACGGGAGGTAAAATTCAAAACTTTAATTTCAGCTTTACCCCTGGGGGTGTCAAACCTTAGAAGGGTAATCAGTTCCCCACAGGAGATATCCAAAATTTGCTTCTCGATATGTACAAAGTCAGGACATCTGCTTAAAATTATCCCTTCGATCTCTACGTCCGCTGCTAACGGGAAAGGTGCTGGTGCATAAGCATCTACACTGCCAGTATAAGGGTAGCTCAAGACAGTGGTCTCGGAACGACCGATGAAACCATTAACGCAGACCCTTCCGTTTTGGAAAGGTACCTTTCCTAATTGTAATCCAATTATACCATTGGCTAAATACACTGGGGTATAACCCGAATCAAATGAAGTAGCAACAAACTTGTTCATCTGATTTTCCTTATTATTATATCGTATATTCTGACATTGTTCATTCTTTCCTGAAAGCTCTCAAAAGAGAAGTTAATTTTCCAACGCTTCTCTCTTAAGAAAACCTTCCTTACCTCCAAGCTGATGGGCCTGTTTACCTTTCTAATCTCACCACCTCCTCCCGGCCCTTATTTTAGCCTATCCTTTCTCAAAGATCTATACTGATAATAATTTTTGATATTTTTTTTGTCAAGTGGAGCTAAAATTTGTAATTGTTCAAAAATCGGTGGATAAAAGAGCTAAAATTCTCATCAGTTCAAGAACAGAAGCAAATTTTATAAAAAATGGTTAAAACCCTGATTTAGAAAGTAATAGAGATGATCTATCCACCAAAAATTGAACAGTTACTAAAATTTTTGAC
>QMPZ01000081.1 GCA_003648815.1 Candidatus Aerophobota bacterium
CTCTCTCCCTCAGTCCCCCTGGCGAGAGGGACTGAGGGCTTTCTATTTTACTTAGAGAGATAATATTGGGCTGGAAGTGTATACCCTTGAAAATGGACGAACCAAGTAGAAAAACCGGTTTTGGGAACATTGTGCAGGTGATTACTCACTACACAGGGTGCTGGAATGGGGCCGCCCACCGTGCCAATACCCCACAGGTTAGTAGTCCACAGACGATTGATCTCATGCGATATTTCTATTCTTTTCTGCTCAGAAGTAGCATTACGAAATCCCTCTATCAATTCGAAGTATTTTATTACATCCCCTGGTACTCCTTCTTTTTCCGCTTCCGCCCTTCCTCCTTTTAAGTAAGCGTCCATCCATGGTTTGCACCACCACTCATGAGAATGCCATATTGTTCCATTAAACACAACTTCTGGCATCAACTCCACCCAGTGAGTGGTTACAGATACTTTATTCGCTCTAAAACGAGTTATAAAGCGAGAAGTGTTCGAGAAATCGAAATCGACTTTGATCCCGATTTTTCCCCAGTAGTCCTTTACCAATTTTGCTGTAGCTATGGTAGGTGTCTCCGGTTGGGAGAAGCCTTCGATTTTTATAAAAAGCGGTTTGCCATCCGGTCGTAACCTGTAGGTATGTTCTTTATTCCATTTTAGCCCCATCTCGTCCAGTAACTTGTTTGCTCTTTCCGGATCATATTCAGCATAATACCGCCAGTACTCAGGCACATAATACTTAGAGCCGGGTGGAATAGAACACTGACCAGGCGTTCCTTTTCCAAAATATATAAGTTTGTTAATCTCTTCTCGATTGATAGCAAGAGATAGTGCTTTCCGAAACCTTATATCCTGGAGAATTTTCCTCATAACTGGATCCTCGTAAGTTTGGTAGGGGAAGTAAGCTACTGATGCACAGCTCTCCTTTTTCCAGAGATAGACCTTATAGCCACCTTTCTCTTCATTTTTTTTGAGGAGAGGGTAATCTTCTATCGTTAAAATAGACAGGGCAAAATCGGTTTCCCCACCTATCACCGACATTTTGTAACTTTCACGATCTCCTACCGCTCTAACTATTATCTTATCAATGTAGGGAAGCTGATTTCCAGCAGTATCTATTTTCCAATAGTAAGGATTACGCTCCAAAACAGCATGATCAGTTGTTATCTCCTTCACTATCCAGGCCTCTAAGCTGGGTCCACGGTTAGCAGCTACACTTGCCCACTTTCCATGTTGATTGAACAGCTGATACCAGTAATCAAAACCCTCCTCCTTTGCAAGTTCGTTTGCCTTCGGATTATACCTTATATGATACTTCTTTAGATAATGTTTAGGCTGGAAAATGCGAGCCAGTTGAGGAGGACTGAGTGCGATTCCCGGGAAGGAGAAGTAGGGACGAGGGAAGCGAAATCTAACTGTATAATCATTTACTTTTTCCACCTTTACCAACTTTCCCCCCTGAATAAGCTGCTTTGGCTTAATGGGGGTAAGATCGTTATTTAAGAGTATATCTTCATACCAAAACATCACATCATCTGCTGTGACAGGAACTCCATCTGACCACTTAAGTCCTTTTCTCAAGAACAAAGTGAAAGTTGTGTAATCATCGGAAGCCTTATATCCTTTAACCACATTGGGATATACAGATTTCTGATCAGTGGTGTGCTGAAGAGGTGGTTCGGTGAGCCAGTACTCGTTAATATAGTAACTTAAAGGAGAACCCATAGTGGTCAAATGCACTGTCCCGCCATATTTTCCAATTTGCTCCACGGGCTCGACTATTAGAGGCTCTTCGGGAAGTCTTTGCTCAATAGGAGGAATCTCTCCTGCAGCTACTTTTGTCCTGAGCATAGGGGCTTCATTAAAAGTTTCTATTTTCTTTCCAGTAGCTTTTTGGTATACTTCTGGAGTGGAGTATGTAACTTGTGCTGCTAAAGGAACTACCATCATGGAACATAATACAAAGCTCGTTATTCCTATTAGTATTAGTTTTTGTCTCACTTTTTACCTCCTTTTTTTCCTACATTTTTAAAAAGCCACAGAAGAATTATTTTTTAAATTTCTCTTCTGTAAGTTTTCCTTCACCTAACCCTCTAATAGCTCATCTTTTCTCACCTCCCTTCTGGTTTTACTCCAATCTCCCGCTGCCCTTGATAATCCCCCATCAACGCTACTTTAACGCTTACCAACGATTATATTCAATTCTTTATCAGCAATCCTGTGCTTGAGCTCCCATATACCTGTTCCTCGTGATGGAGCAACTCTTACTTTAAGATCAGTGATATTTTTGCCTTTTGGAACAATTATTATCTCTTCATTCTTTACAGTACTGAATTCAAGAAGCTCACCTGATAGCTCTTCACTGTATCTGCCGTTGCGGTAGATATCTACGGCGCTCCCAGGCCATGAGTTTCGTAGAAGACACTCTTCTCCCAGAAGCGATTTAATACCAACAAATTGAACCTTTCCTCTCTTGAACTCCGAGGTCACCATAAAACCTCCCCGGGCAAGAAGAGAAAATTGTGCATCCCAGCTTTTCGGCCAGGCGGGATAAAGACGGATTACTGGCACCTCGCCGGGTTTTGGCGGAAGACTTTGCAGTAGAGCCTCCTGCAGTGCATAGGATGCTAAACCTAAGTTCTCAGGACACATTGCTTGCACGCCTTCTCCACGGAAAAGCGCATTTGGACATCCATTTAACGTTGTAGCGAGAAATGTCGGCAATAATATCTCCAAATCATCTTCACGACCCATCCTTGATGAGAAAACAGCTATTCTAGACCAGCCAGCTACTCTTACCCCCTCAAGCAACATTTTGCGAGCTGGTAGATTTTCATATGTCAGCTGAGCAGTCCTGCTCATTATCTCATCCTCAGTCTCTAAGGTCCAATCTTCGAAAAGGACAGGAGCAAGCCAAACCTGCTCCACATTCATTTTACCAGTTGCCGTGGGTTTACGACAGGCAGCCCAGGTTCCCGGACCCAGTCCAAAAGCTGAACCTTCTTCCTCGTTCAGAGGATATGGTGCCAGCTTTTCCAGAAGCTCCCTCCACTTTGGCCTGAGGTCCTCATCGACTCCGAGGATTTCAGAGGCACGAATTGCCAGGGGAATCGCGCCACGGATGGCAGCTAAATCAAATATGCTGTCCTTGACTCCCCAGAATGTCTCATGAACATTGGTGTTGTAGAGATGGTAGAACCCATCTTCTTCTTTTTTCATCTTTGGAAAATTGCGATAGAATTCCACAGCTCCCTTAATCATTGGATAGGCCCTGTTTCGCAGCCACTCTGTATCACCGGTCAGCTGATATCGCTGCCAGTATTGAAGACCCAACTCAGCAGCGCCGGAGACAATGTGACTTATCCAGGCCCATTGCTGCTCTGAAAGAAATATGTTCCCTATATGCGAGAACCCGCTTTTTGAATTTCCAAAGATGCAAAACTTTTCCGGCATTTTATCGTAAGACAATTTTCCTAAAAGTACAGCTCTGAAGATACCAGCAATCTCCTCAGGAAGAACCTCTGGACCATCAAATGCCACCGTCTCAGGTATAAAGATGCCTTTGCTTTTCCAACGCTGTCTTGCTGCAACCTTCGCATTATCCAGCATTCCGCTATACATATCAAAATATGGATCTGTCAATTCTAAATGATTCGCTGCAAACAGTGGATAGTACATTGCTTCTTCATTCCAGAGCCAGTACTGAGCCCCCCATTCCCTTTCATCACCATTGGTGGTCCACAACATTCCGTTAAACTTGGGGGGAAACTTTCCACGAGATGATGAGGCCATTAAATACAAATGGTAGGTATAGCAGCGTTCGACAAAGTCTGCTACACCATCGCTGCTGTGTAGGTGCAGGAAGGATTTTTCCCAGAAACTTTTCCACCAGGCTCGAGTTTCGGAAAGCATTTCCTCAAAGCCGAGTTTGCCTGCCGCCTCAAGCTTGCTCATCGCCTCGGAAATTATATCCTTATTCCTGTCAAAACTTTGGAAGGTAGAGATCAGAATGGTAAAAGGCTCTGATCCAGGCTCAACTGTCAAGAAGATGGTTTCTCGATTTTTTCTTACCGCAGTTCGTCTTCCGACTACGCCGATCTCTACCACAGAACTACAAAAGAATTCTTTCTCTGAAAATTCCTGAAGTAAAATAATTTTATCATCCCTCTGGCAAAAAGTGGAATTGGCTTTATGATATCTGGTTTTACGGTTAGCGGCAGGCCTTAGCATTCTGAGGTTTATATTGATAGGGAGCGGATTTTTACGCTCGTCATTTATACGAACTACTATCACATCCTCTTCGTTCCAAGCAAATGCTTCCGCTTTAACCAAATCACCTGAAATTGTCAGCAGACCCTCGTAGACTGAAAGGTATTCTTCGAAGTTTTTCGCGGGTTTAAAAACGGGCTCGCCAAAATCTACTTCGATCTTGCCGCACCCACCACAGTAGTCCGTTCCACTTTCAGAATAGCTGTTTTGAGCAAAGACATCAACCCGATTAATCTGCATATTCAAGCTGTTGTTCGCAGTCCATATAAGAGTTCCCATACGTCCATTGCCTATAGGAAGGCCTTCCGCGGATTCAGTAGTGGGGCTAAAGTAAGCTATATCTGCTCGCGATACTAATGCTCTGTAATCAACAGAGATCTCACTATTTTTCATAATTTTTCCTCTTCTCTCTGAATTACGCTTTAATTACATAGACCTGACCTGCTGTTGTTTCAAAAGAAATCCTATTATCTTTTTCTATATTGATCTGTACGGGTCTATTCCCGCAATAAACCCGACAGTTATTGGCTCCGACAAAAGCAAGACGGCATATACCTCCAAGATGCGATTGCACCTTTATATTTTTCGGCTTACCATTTTTCCAAACTACACTGAGCTCATATCCCCCTCGGGCTCTAAGACCCTGAAAGTGTCCTTCTTTCCAAGCTGATGGTAAAGCAGGCAATATTCGGATTATACCAGCATGAGATTGTAAAAGCATTTCGGTAATAGCAGCAGTACCTCCAAAATTACCATCAATTTGAAAAAGCTTGGAAGAAGCGTCCAAAACATCTAGGAGATTACAGGCGCTGGACTCACTCACAAGAAGCTTAAGGTGTTCATATGCTCTTTCAGCTTCCCTCAATCTAGCCCATAGGCAAACCACCCACGCAGCACTCCAGCCTCTTCTACAACCACCGGCTTCCAGGCGTCTTTCTAAAGATACACGAGCTGCTCTTGCAAGTTCAGGTGTATCATCAGGGGTAATCTGTTCGCCCGGGAACACCGCAAATAAATGCGAGAGATGCCGATGCCCTACTTCTCCCTCTTCATAGTCTTCCAACCATTCCTGAAGTTGTCCAAAACGGCCGATCTGGAAGGGGGGAATCTCCCGTAGAATCTGGGTCCACTTGACTCTCAAGTCTTCATCTACACCCAAAATTTCACTGCTCTTTATGGCATGGGTGAGAACATCGTGAATGAGTTCGAAGTCCATGGTCGCTCCTACACACAATGATACCGGCTTTGTTCCACCGACAAAAAAGTTTTCTGGCGACTGGGAAGGGACTGTAACCAATCGCCCTTTAGGATCTCGCACCAGGTAAGTCTCATAGAATGCTGCAACTTCCTTCATAAATGGATATGCTCGTCGTCGCAGGAAATTTTTGTCCCCACTATATTCGTAATGCCACCATAGGTGCTGGGCTAACCACGCCGCTGCCCCAGTCCAAACATCCCATCCTCGCGCTTCTGGTGTCGCTCGACCCCATGGATCAGTCTGTATGGGAAAATATACTCCCCGGCATCCATACAGTAACCGAGCGGCAACTCGACCATGAGGCACAAAGCGTTCAATGTGGTCAAATAATGGTTCAGCACACTCTGGCAGATTGCAAGGTTCTGCCAACCAGTAGTTCATCTGTAGATTTATATCATGATGGAAATCACATTCCCAGGGAGGATTGAGGTCTGCATTCCATATGCCCTGAAGGTTTGCGGGTAGTCCTCCAGGTCGAGAACTGGCAATCATCAAATATCGCCCATACTGGAAATATAGAGCTAATAAAGCCTCATCCTGCTCTCCTGCCTTAAGAGAAGCTAAGCGCTCATCGGTGGGAAGTTCATCGTGGCCTGGACCAAGATCAAGAGACACTCTGTCAAAATAAGATCGATGAGTGGACACATGGCTGTCAAGCAACGTTTCCCAATCAAAATTAACCTCCTCAAGCTGAATGCGGGTAGTATCCTTAGGGTACGTACTTTCATTGGAAGTTGCTATTGTTAAAATAATAAGGGCTTCACTTACTCTTTGAAGATAGATCCCATCTTTTGCTCTTTCGCTTTTGGGAACGATTTGACCGCCTACCACGGTTGCTCGAGCCTCGACGGAGAACTGCACGCCTTCAACAAATTCTCCGCTAAATCCAAACATGTGGTCTTTGCGCCAGAAATCCAGAGTACATTCGGGATCTTCCTGACGCGTTAAGGACACTGTGGCTGAGAACTTAGCCCCTTTATTAGCTTTCAAATGTACTACAATGACGGGAAGGGTAGCATGGGCTATTACGTTACGTCTTATTGATCTTCCCTTTGAGTCAGCGCAGAATACTTGTACTACACCGTCCCGGAGGTCCAATTCGCGCCTATACTCGGTTACCTCGCCCCAATCGTTAAAGTCTATAATCAAGTATCCTGCCGGCTGATATGGGTCAACTCGGTTTTTAATCCCCTGACGTCGAAGGACACCGCCCAAACCACCGAGCTTTTCGTTAGCAAGATTACCTGCTTCCAATACCTTACCCGCAAAGAATAACTCTCGAATTTTAGGCAAATATTTAGCTTTTGATTCAACGGTGCGATCACGGCCTTTTCCCCGCCATAACCATTCATGATTCAACAACAGGCGTTCTTTCTTTACCCCTCCAAAGACCATCGCACCTAAACGTCCATTTCCTACAGGAAATCCTTCTACCCAATGAGAGGCTGGCTGCTTTAACCAAATTTTATATTTCATGGATTGTCACCTTTTTAGGGAATGTACTATATGATGGTATACGTTCTTTTTCTTTGCTCCCTTCTTCAACATCCAGTTGAGAGGAATGAAAGCATAATCCCTATCATTAAGTGCCAGAGAGGCTGTGGATACGGAAACTCCGGCTAACTTGGCCACATCACGAATAGTAATGCTCACTTCCTTAACCTCTTGAGTATCGAACTGATTTGAATTAA
>QMPZ01000082.1 GCA_003648815.1 Candidatus Aerophobota bacterium
CCCGGTGAAAGATCAAAGACCTCCACGCTTATAAATCCGGAATATCCAATTTCCTTCAAAGTCTTTATTATCGGACCGAAGTCTATTTTCCCAAAACCCGGTCCCAGGCCGTTAGCATCGTTCGCATGAAAGTGAAAAAGATATTTCTTGTTCTCCTTTATTATCTTGGGAATTGGCCTTCCCTCATCGCTCATCGCCTTCACATCTAAGTGAAGCTTGAAGTTCGGATGGTCAATCTCCTCGATAAGGGAAACAGCTTCTTTGGCGGTGTTGATGAAGTTGGTCTCACGCCTGGCCAAAGGCTCCAGACAAATGGTCACCCTCCTATCTTTTGCTTCATCCAAGGAGTTGGCAAAGACCTCCTTTGCCCTTTTCCTTGCCTCCTCATAACTTGAGCCATTTTCTATCTTCCTCTGTTTTGGTGAGCCGAACACAAGTACTTTTCCTCCTATATCAGAGCAGAACTCGATCAGACTCTTGAGGTATTCTGCTGTCCGAGCTCTTACCTTTTTATCCGATGAGGTGATGGAAAGTCCTTTCGGGCTGGCCAGGAGCCAGTGAAGCCCAATTATCTGTAGGCCGTAGTCTTCAGCTAAGAGGCGAATCTCCTTCCTCCTGGCAGGAGAAATTTCCTCCACCGAGGAAGCTAAGGTGAAGGGAGCGATTTCCAGTCCCTGGTAACCGAGACGAGATATATATTCCATAACTTTTTTTAAGGGCCAGAATTCTCTTTTCTCCTTAAATGTCTCGTTGCATATTCCCAGCTTTATCAAGTCCCACCTCCATTTTAGCCCTATCTTTCCTGAGCTATTTTTGCAGACAATAAAACAGTTTCCTATAATAACGCAGCAACCGATCAGGCTCGGGGCTTTCTGGTATCTCCGCCAAACAAAATCCCTTATATCCTATCTCCCTCAAAAGTGAGAAGAGTTCCTCATAGGGATAATCGCTCCAGAGCTCAGTGATATGAACCGTATCAATCTTGTCCTTTAGCAGATCAAAGTTCTTCTTTATAGAGCCGGTCTCATCCACATCAGTGGGATTGGAATTCCAGCATACGTAAACATTTTGATGGTCACAGACGTCCATCATCTTTCTTATATAGGGAATATGAGAGGTTCCCCTTCCATGAACCTCCAGCCTGATCTTAATTCCGTAATCTCTGGCAAACTCTCCGCATTCCCTTAAAGAAAGGCCTATTTGTTCAATAGTTTTCTCTTTGGAAACTCCTTCTGGAAATGCATTTGGCCTGACCTTTATCCCCTCCGCCCCCACATCATGGGCAAGCTTTATGTACTCCTTCGTCCCCTCTATGTTCTTCCTCAACTCCTCCTTTACTGGCGAGTGATATTCAAAGGTGGACCCCAGCCCAACCAGCTTGAGCGGGCAGTCTTGAAACTTCTTTTTTATCCTCCGTCTTTCCTCCTTAGAGAGATTCACCTCCACTCCATGGCGATGAGTGGTCCTGAGCTCCACGCCCTCATAGCCTAACTGCGAACATTTCTCAATTATAGTGTCGATATCCCAGTCCTTGGCTATATTGTAGGTGACAATCCCCAGCCTTAACTCCATCTTATCCTCCTTCCTGGTTTATCTTAAAACCTAAAAGATTATTTCCAGCGTTTTTAGATTCCCCAAACTCCTCCACCTTGCCTTGCTCTGGTCAGAGAGCTCTTTTTCCTCCAGCTTTTCCAAAACCTCATATGTAGACCCCTTCTTCAGAAGCATAAGGGTTAGGCTTCAACGAAATCGTTGGAGTAAGGTGAAGGCAGGGACATAGGAATTCTTCCTGGAGACCTGAATTCCAGGCTTCTCATGACGATCTCACGGCTTATCATTTAATAAGCATTCCTTGACAGTTCTCAGGATATCCCCTTGAAAGAGAAAAAAACGTCTCTAAAAGCTCTATTTTTTCATCAATGATATGGGTCAGCTGCATCTCGCAGACCATCCCCTAAGAAATTAAAGGCAAGGACGGCGGTTATCACGAAGAGGACGGGGATCATAAGCCAGGGATGAAGGGCAACGGTCCTCACGTTCTGTGCTTCCTTCAAAAGGACACCCCAGCTGGTTATGGGAGGGCGAAGACCCAGCCCCAGAAAGCTCAAGGAGGTCTCCCCCAGGATCATGCTGGGGATGGATAAGGTCATCTGGACGATTATATAGCTTAGAAAGCCGGGAAGAAGGTGCCTGCTAATTATTCTCATGTCCTTACATCCGGCTACCTTAGCGGCCATGGTGAAATCCTCCTCCCTTAAGGCAAGGAGTTTTCCCCTGACTACCCGAGCCAGCCCCGTCCATCCGATAAGGGAAAGAACTATAGTGATTCCAAAGTAGACCCTCAATGGTGGCCAATGAGGAGGAAGAGCAGCACTTAAGGCCATCCATAAAGGGATGGTGGGAAATGACCGCAAGATTTCTATAATCCTCTGGATGATGGTATCAGTCACTCCGCCAAGATATCCGGATAATCCACCCAGAATCAGGCCTATGATGAGGCTGAGGAAGACTCCAACCAGACCTATAGAAAGAGAGATGCGCGCTCCATAGACGATACGAGAGAACATATCTCTTCCCATTCTATCAGTACCCAGGAGGAAGATAACTCCGCCCCTCTCTACCCCAAAAAGATGTAGATCTGCCTCAAATAAGTTCCAGAATTTATACTTTTGCCCATGCACAAAGAACTGAAGGGGATATTTTTTTCTCTTGTCCTCCTTGTAGCTTTTCTGCAGGGTCACCAGATCAATTTTTCTCTTGAGACCATAGACAAAGGGACGAAGATGAAATCCTTTCTCGTCGAAGAAATGAATCCTCTGTGGTGGACAATACACATACCTGATCTGCCGGCTTTCGAGGTCATAAGGAGCGACAAACTCACAAAAGATTCCTCCTAAGTATAAGAGCACGAGCACAAAGATGCTCCCCATGGCGAGCTTGTGCTTTCTGAACTTCCTCCACATAAGCTGCCACTGGGAGGCCACATAATAGCTCTCCTCATATTCACCGTATTCTTCCGTCCTTTCCTCTGGCTTGTTTTTCTTGAAGATGCTCATCATGCCGCCTCCTTCTCATAGCGAATCCTGGGATCCAGCCAGGCCAAGAGGATATCCGAAATTAAAGTTCCTATCACCGTCAACGTGGCCAGAAGTAGGATGAAACTTCCCGCAAGGTACATGTCCTGGCTCATCAAAGACCGTAGGAGAAGAGGTCCTGTAGTGGGTAGGCTGAGCACTATAGCCGTGATGGTCGCCCCGGAGACAATGCTGGGAAGCGTCCAGCCTATGGTGCTAATTATAGGATTAACAGCTACCCTCACTGGATACTTGAAGAGAAGCTTTCTTTCCCCAACTCCCTTGGCCCGAGCGGTGACGACGTACTGCTTTCTAAGCTCGTCCAAAAGACACCCCCTCATGACACGAATGAGTCCGCAGGTTCCCGCTGTCCCGATAACTATCACCGGAATCCACATATGGTTCATCATATCTATGACCTTGGCCCAACTCCAGGGTGCCTCCACAAACTCAGGTGAGAAAAGGCCACCCACGCTGAGGCCAAAATATTTATAGAAGAGAAACATCAACACCAAAGCTAAGAGAAAATTAGGGGTGGCCAGTCCAAGAAAACCGACAAAGGTGAAAAAGTAATCCCCAATGGAATATTGATGGGTTGCGGAATATATCCCTATAGGTATGGCCACGACATAGGTGAAGATGAGACTGAAGAGAGAGACGGCCATCGTAAGCGCTAACCTTTCCCAGATCAGCTCGCTTACCGGCTTGTTCCACTCAAAAGACTGCCCAAAGTCCCCATGAAGGACTCCGTTTATCCACATGAAGTACTGGATATACATTGGCTGATCTAATCCATAGCGTTTCTTCAAAGACGCTATCACTGCCTCATCCACCGATTCCCCGGTCTCACTTAGCTGAGCAATATAGGAAGTCAAATAATCGCCAGGAGGAAGTTGGATAATTATAAAGCTGATCACCGAGATTATTATGAGGGTAGGGATCATGTAAAGAATACGTCTCGCAATATAAACAAGCATCTCATCCTCCTTACTTTGTTTTATCCTTCTACCTCATTTATCTTTCTTTCATTCAGAAAAAAATTTATCAGATTTTGAACGAAAAGTCAAGCTACTGGGAAAGTTTTTCCCCTCGCTTAATACGAACATGTCCTAAGATATTCCTCCACCATGGCCATAAAGTTGTCATATCTTGTCCCTACGGCTATGGTGTGAGAGGTGCCAAATATGTATCCTCCTTTGGGCTTTAAGATTTCCATAGCCTTTCTCACATCCCTTTTGACATCTTCGGGACCACCACTGACCAGGTTTTCCACGTTTACTCCTCCCCAAAGAGTTATCTTATCCCCATAATTTTCCTTAAGCCATTTCAGGCTCAGTCCTGAGCTTTCCTGAATGGACTGATAAGCATCGTAGCCTGCCTCCACAAACATATCCATAAGCTGAGCATTGTTTCCACAGGCATGCTTTATCACCTTCATCCCGAAGCTCTTAACATTTCTAACCCGCTTCTTTATCCCGGGCAGACAAAATTCCCTGAACATCTTCGGAGATATAAACGGTCCTTTATTTGAAGCAAAATCAGTCCCCCACATAACCCCGTCTTGACCCTCTCTTATATAGAACTTATCGAGTTTGTTGGCTCTGTTAACCGCCGCCTCTGTAGCTCGCTTGACCACCTCGGGATGGGTCACATATTCCATAAGGCCTCTTTCCATTCCTCCAAGAAGCAAAAAGCTCGCTTCTCCACCGCTTGGACCTAAGATGAACTTTTCGTCCTTGAACACCTTTATGACCGCATCTATGACCTCAAACTGGGATGGATCAGGAGGCTTGGGTTTCTCATCGGGGTCAAAATCCTCCATCTTGAACTGTCTCGTCCATTTCTGAGGATCCTCCACAAGGGTAACATCCCCCGTTATGGGTGAATACTTGTACACCCTACCGTCCTTAAATTGCCAGGTGTTTTCATCCAGCTTCCTTGGCCTTTCAGGTTCATAATCCTTGGGCGGAAGGATTGCCGTGCACATGGCCGCCAGATTAACTATATCCATAAAATCCAGTTTCTGGTAAAGTTCAATGAGATCTTCCTTCCAGCTTTGAGCCACCTCATCTCTGCGCCCTTCCCAAAAGGCTATCATACTTTTCGCCTTCGCTCTAAGATATGTCTCGTGACCCAGTATCCTTTCCACTGTATCGTAATCTATGGCATACTCTCCCCAGGGGACCTTGTCGGGAATTTTATGCTCAAGAGCTAAAAGAACCCTCTCTTTACCTGTCATACATCCTCTCCTGGATTTAAAATCTATCACCTCTAACTAATTAGAGGGGCCTTTATTTCATTGAAAAGGCCCCTCTACAGTCTCTCTTACTTTTGTTTGATAAAGAACTGTTCAGGATCAAGACTTCCCGGCGAATGTCCAATCCAGGTGTATATACCATGTTCGGCGATGTTGCGGAAATTATTCTTTACCACACCAATCAGAGGAGGAGAACTTAAAGTGCCCAGTACCCACAGATTCTCAGCATTAAGGCGCATAATCTCATCCCATAGTTGAATCTGCTCCCCTTCATCGGTGGTGGCCTTTATCCTGTCATAGAGCTCGAGCGTCTTGCGAAGATCTCCCTTTGGTTCTACCCCACTTTTACCTCCCGTATTATACCAGAGAGCATAAAGCACCGCGTGTAAGGACTCACTGCTATAGGGAAGATACCAGCGGGGGCCAAGCACGGTCTGCATACCGGCAGCTCCGGTCCACACCGCCACATCATGGTCAGCAGCGTTCTTCCTCGTATAGAAAAGTGACCTTTCCTCGCTCTTGACCGCTGTCTTAACCCCTACAGCCTCCCAGTACTCCTTTATCAGCTCAAGGGCATCTGCCCAGGGACCAAACGCCGGGGTAAACTCAATGGTCAAAGCAAGCACCTTTCCGTCAGGCCTCAGGCGATATTTATGATCTTTGTCCCATTTCAGGCCCATCTCATCCAAAAGCTCGTTTGCCTTTTGAGGGTTATACTCAAGATATTCGTAAGCAAGTTTTTCGGCCCATTTTGTGTAATAAGGAGATTCAGGAAGAGGAGCTACCTGACGGGGCTCTTTACACATACCAAGATAACAAAGCTCGTTAATTTCCTCTCGATTCATGGCCAAAGACATGGCGATGCGAAATCTCTTATCCTGGACGATTTTGCGCAATACAGGATCCTTGTTGTTCAAATTGATCCCGATGGCCATGTTGGTCTCAAAGTCATCCGTGTATTTGAACACTCGATAATTTCCCTTTTCTCTTCCGCTCATGAGGAGAGGATAGTTGGTATAAAGGATATGGCGAAACTGCATGTCGAGCTCACCGGTCATAGCCTTAAAGTTGATCATATCGGGATTCTCCACTAATCTATGGCTAATCCTATCGATGTAAGGAAGCTGATTTCCTTCGGGGTCCACCTTCCAGAAATAAGGGTTGCGCTCCAGCACAAAAGGGTCCTCGGTGGCCGGAGTCTTCGTCTTCCAGGGAGTGATGACAGGAAGATCGGGATTCATCCACCTATCATTCTTCGCCTGAAACAACTGATACCAGAACTTAAAGCCCTCCTTTTTTGCCATCTCCTCTAACTTCTCCACAGGAGTGTAACGGGGATGAAACTGTTTCAGGTAATGTTTGGGATTATATGCGATGCCATGTCCTTGAGGTCCAGCCAGATACTTGAGAAAAAGCCCATGAGGTTTGGTAAAACGAAACCTTATGGTATAATCATCAACTTTCTCCACCTTTCCCAGCTCTCCGCCTGTCTTAAGCCAAACAGGTTTGGCTGGTGTGAGCTCGTCGTTCAGGATGATGTCCTCATACCAGAAGAGAAAATCATCGGCGGTGAAAGGCACCCCATCCGACCACTTCATTCCCTTCCTTAAGTGGAAGGTAAAGACCTTTCCTCCTTCCGAGATCTCCCAGCTCTTGGCTATATTGGGCAATATCCTCTTCATATCCCTGCTGAAACGAATAAGACGTTCGGTAGTGATCCTGCTCGGACCTGCAGCGTCTGCACGCCCCATCCAGGCCCTGTGCCAAGTTCCACCATACTGGCCGATCTCCTCCACTGGCATGATCACCAGGGGCTCCTCAGGAAGCCTCTCTTCCACTGGTGGAAGCTC
>QMPZ01000083.1 GCA_003648815.1 Candidatus Aerophobota bacterium
CTCTTTACTCTTCACTCTTTACTCTTCACTCTTTACTCCTCACTCTTCACCCTTCACTCTTCACTCTTCACTCTTCACTCTTCACCCTTCACTCTTCACTCTTCACCCTTCACTCTTCACTCTTCACTCTTCACTCTTCACTCACCAAGTCTTGACCGATCAAGGTCGAGTTGCTAATATCATTATGGGAACCTTGAGGGAAGGCAAGCTAAGGAGAAAGCAAGATATGGACGTGGTGGGATTTGGGGCCTTGAACGTGGATCTAATCTATGAGGTCGATTTAGCTTCCTTAAGAATAGAGGCAGGAAGAGAAAGGATGGTCAAGGATGAGGAGTTTAAAAGATTTTTAAAACTCCTCAAAGAAAAAGGGAAACTGAAAAGCAAAAGTGGAGGGGGCTCAGCTGCCAACACCATTTACGCTCTGGCAAAGATGGGATTTTCCACCGGCTACGTAGGTAAGGTGGGAAGGGATGAGGAAGGCAGGTTTCTTGTCAGCGAGCTGAAGATGGCAGGGGTGGATACAAGCAGAATTAAGCAGGATGAGAGGAGCGGACTATGCATCGCCCTGTCAGACAGAAAAGGTGAAAGAAGCATCCTCGTCATGCCTTACGCCAACGATGAGCTGTCCTATTCTGAGATTGACCTGGATTATCTGAACAGAGCAAAGCTCGTCCACATAACTTCCTTTGCTGGAGACAGGCCATTTGAGGTTCAAAAAAAGGCGGTCAAAAAGATCACCACTAAGATAAGCTTTAACCCCGGAGAGCCTCACATAAAGAGGGGAATTGGACAACTTTCCCCCATACTTGAGCGCACCTTTATTCTCTTTGCCACGGAAAAGGAGATAGAGATGCTCACCGGTCAGGACTACAGAAACGGGCTCAGAAAGCTTTCCCGCTTCGGGATAAAAATTTTCGTCTGCACCCTTGGAGAAAAAGGTTCTTATATATTGTCCGAGGAGGAGGAGCTTCAGGTTCCGGCAGAAAAGGTGGAGGTGGTGGACACAACCGGAGCAGGAGACGTCTATGCAGCAGGCTTTCTGGCAGGTCTGCTCAAAGGATTTTCCTTATCTGACTCTGCAAAGCTCGCCACAAAAATGGCCTGTGAAAGCATAAGGGGATATGGACGGCAAAGATACCCGGACAGGGAGTTTTTCTCCAGAATAAAAGTTTGAAGGTGAAAGATGACTTATAAGATTGGATGGTTTTCCACAGGAAGGGATAAGGCAGCCAGAGACCTTTTGAGAGTGGTCCAGAAAAGCATCGATGAGGGAAAAATCAGGAACGCAAGGATTGCATTTGTCTTCAGCAACCGACAAAGAGGGGAAAATAGAGAGAGTGACCGTTTCTTTCAGCTGGTGGAAAAGTTAGGTCTTAATCTTATATGCTTTTCCTCTCGCAAGTTTGATCCTGATTTAAGAAAAAAGAAAATCGGAAGCTGGCGCTTACTTTACGATGAGGAAATCATGAAAAGAATTGATAAATTTGGAGTTGACCTGATCGTTTTGGCTGGATATATGCTCATTCTGGGAGAAAAAATTTGCCGAAGATATCCCATAATAAACCTGCACCCAGCCCTTCCCAATGGCCCCAAAGGAACCTGGCAACAGGTAATATGGAATCTGATCGAAGAGGAGGCTGAGCAAACGGGAGCGATGATACACCTGGTCACCCCGGAGCTGGACGCAGGCCCCCCTCTGACCTACTGCAGCTTCCCCATAAGAGGGGGAAAATTTGATATCCTATGGCAGAAGATGAGGGAAAAGTTAAAGGAAAAGACCTTAAGGGAGATCAAAGAAAAAGAGGGAGAGGAAGAACCCCTCTTCAAGGAGATCAGAAAGGAAGAAGCAAGAAGGGAGCTACCCCTCATCGTCCATACTTTAAAGCTTTTGTCAGAGGGGAAAATAAGGATAGGGAAAGGGAGGGTGGAGGAAGGAGGGCTATGTGTGAACGAAGAAGTCGAGGAGGAGATAAAAAGCGATGAGACAGGTGAACCTGGACTGTGAAGGCCCCATCACCAAAAACGATAACGCTTTAGAGCTCTGTCAGCACTTCATCCCTGAAGGAGGACGCCTTTTCTCCCTGATAAGTAGATATGATGACTTTCTCGCTGATGTGCTGAAAAGAAGGTCACACAAGGCTGGAAGCACTTTAAAGTTTATCCTTCCCTTCCTCAAGGCATACGGGGCGACCAATGAAAAGGTGAGGAAATATTCCCTTCGCAATCTCATTTTGATGCCGGGAGCAAGAAAGCTCTTGTCCTCCATAAAGGACAGGATGCCCACCTTCATCATCAGCACAAGCTATCGGCCCTATATTGAGGCCCTGTGTGAAGCGGTAGGTTTTCCCTTAGAAAATACCTACTCCACCTCTTTCGACCTGGACAGATACAAACTTGCCCAGGAGGAGATAAGAAAGCTAAGAGAGCTTACCCAGGAGATAATTTCTCTTCCCCAGATAGATCTTTCAGAAGTCAGAAAAGAGGAGGACCTTTCATCTGAGGCAAAAAAGAGTATCCAGAGACTGGATGAGATATTCAATGAAGAGATTTTCCGCATGAGATGTGGAAGAATGCTAAGAGAAGTCAATCCTATGGGTGGACAGGAAAAGGCAGAAGCAGTTCTAAGCTCCCTGAGGAAGACAGGGGGAAAGCTCTCTGAAGTGATGTACATAGGGGATAGCATCACCGATGTGGAGGCTCTACAGCTGATAAGACAGGAGGGAGGAGTTGCCATCTCCTTCAACGGCAATCGATATGCCATAGACTCTGCTGAGATCGCCTGCATATCCCCTCACACATTTCCCCTCCTCATCCTGGCAGAGATATTCTACAAGGAAGGAAGAGAGGGGGTAATGAGGCAAGCGAGAAGATGGCCACAGGGACTGGATGAAAAGCTAAGAGAAAAACTCTTCACCGTTATACCCTTTCCCTGTGTGGAGGTGATAGATGAGGAAAATAGAGAGCGCTTAATCCGACAAAGTGAGGAGATGAGAATAGGCACCAGGGGAATGACCATAGGTGGCCTGGGGTAAAAGTGAGGAAAAAAGAGCTACAGACCTGGTAAAGGAGAAATAATTCCCTCCTCCATATGAAGCTTGAGAACCTTGTGGGCGTTCTTTATCATCGAGGAGGCACTTTCCCGTAGCTCTTGTGGGCTCTTTCTCATCCTGGCCACTCCCTGCTGGATGGCCTTCATCCCCACCGCTACCGCCTCCCTTATGTACATTTCAGCCTCTCCCATATTGGGGATTATGTACTCCTCACTTAATCCTTTCTCCTCTGTATATTCGGATATGGCGTAGGAGGCTGCAATGCACATCTCATCGGTTATCTTTCTCGCCCCTACATCTAAGGCCCCTCTAAATACGGCGGGAAACCCAAGGGAGTTGTTCACCTGATTAGGAAAATCGGACCGACCGGTGGCCACAATTCTGGCTCCTGCCTCTTTTGCCTCCCATGGCCATATCTCAGGAACTGGATTGGCGCAGGCAAAGACTATGGCTTCCTCAGCCATATCGGAGACCCACTCCTTTTTTATTACCCCTGGACCTGATCTGGATAAGGCTATGCACACATCAGCACCCTTTAAAGCCTCCCTTATTCCTCCCCTCTTTCCCTTTTTATTTGTCCTCCTGCACATCTCCCATTTAACCGGTTCCTTATCCTTAAGATCCATCCTTCCCTCGTGTAGAATCCCTCCTCTGTCAACCATTACTATGCTGTCCGGATTTGCCCCCGCCAGCATTATGTACCTGGCAATACTTATGTTCGCCGCTCCAGCCCCGATGAGAGCAATCTCCACATCCTCAAGTCTTTTTCCGACTACCTTCAGAGCACTAATTAAGGCAGATAAGGTAACTAAAGCTGTTCCCTGCTGGTCATCGTGCCAGACGGGAATGTCCAGCTCTTCTCTCAACCTTTCAAGGATGTAAAAACATTTTGGTTTGGCGATATCCTCCAGGTTTATCCCCCCAAATGTAGGAGCCAGCCACCTGACGGCGGTGATGATCTCATCGGGGTCCTTGGTATCCAGACATATGGGAAAGGCGTCCACACCTCCCAGATACTTAAAGATCATTGCCTTTCCTTCCATCACGGGAAGAGCTGCCTCAGGACCGATGTCACCCAAGCCAAGGACTCTGCTTCCATCACTGACTATGGCGACGAAATTACCCTTGTTCGTGTATTCAAATACCTTACCCTCATCCTTGCAGATGGCTTTACAGGGGCCGGCCACCCCGGGGGTATACCATATTGAAAGGTCCTCATAGGTTCTAATGGGAGCCTTCAGAGAGGTGGCAAGCTTTCCCCGGTAAAAGGGATGGTACCTCATCGCCAGTCTCTCCGGCTCCTTAGCCCTGGCCAAAAGTTTTTCCTCTTCCATAATTTTTCCTTAAATAGAGCCACTGGTCTTGTTTTTCCCTTATCCTTAAATGTTTAAAACAGACCCACTGTCCTTCCCTCCTCATCTATATCCACATCCATTCCAGCGGGATGAGTGGGAAGACCTGGCATAGTGCGTATCTCTCCACAGAGAGGATAAAGAAAGCCCGCTCCAGCTGCCGGACGAATATCCTGAATGGGTACCCTGAAGCCCCTGGGCCTACCTTTAAGGTTAGGATCATGTGATAGGGAAAGATGCGTCTTGGCCATACAGATGGGAAGTTTATCCAGGCCCTGGGCGGTGAACCTCCTTATCTTCCTCTCAGCTAAGGAAGAATAGTCGACCCCATCGGCTCCGTAAATTTTCGTAGCAATGGTCTCAATCTTTTCCTTAATTGAGACTTCAAGGGGGTAGAGAAATTTGAAGTTACTTTTTTCCTTGCAAGCTTCCACCACTGCCTCGGCGAGCTCTATCCCTCCCTCACCTCCTTTAGCCCAGACCTCGCTTACCACCGCGCTATGTGCCCCTGCGGCAACCGCTCTTTCCTTGATCACCTTTATCTCATCCTCGGTATCGGTATCGAACCTGTTAATGGCCACTACCACAGGAACTCCAAACAGACGAACGTTCTCTATCTGCTTTTCCAGGTTCTCACATCCCTTCTCCACTGCGCTCACGTTCTTTCTCGCAAGGGCTTCCTTATCGACCTTCCGACCGGGAATTAAGGTTATCCCTCCTCCGTGCATCTTCAGGGCCCTGACCGAACAGGTGAGAACAGCAGCACTTGGAATAAGGCCTGATTGCCTGCACTTTATGTTAAAGAATTTCTCAGCCCCACAATCAGCTCCAAATCCGCTCTCGGTGACCACGTAATCAGCAAGCTTTAAGGCAATCTTATCCGCCAGGATGGAGTTGTTGCCATGGGCGATGTTGGCGAAGGGACCGGCGTGCATAAGACAAGGAGTGTTCTCTAAGGTTTGAATAAGGTTGGGCTTTAAAGCTTGCTTTAAAAGGACGGTCATGGCGCCAGCACACTTCAAATCCTCGGCGGTGACCGGCTTTCCCTCATAGGTATATCCCACAATGATTTTGCCAAGCCTTCTTCGCAGATCAAAGAGATCCGTGGCCAGGGCGAGGATGGCCATCACCTCTGAGGCTACGGTAATGTCAAATCCCGTCTGGCGAGGAATGCCGTTTTGCCTTCCTCCCAGGCCAATGACGATCTCCCTTAAAGCACGATCACTTATGTCCACCACCCTGTTCCAGGTGATGTTCAAGGGATCAATCCCGAGTTTGTTTCCCTTAAGTAGATGAGTATCCAGGAAGGCAGCCAAAAGGTTATGAGCCGCTCCTACAGCATGAATGTCTCCGGTGAAGTGAAGATTGATGTCCTCCATAGGGACGACCTGGGAATATCCCCCTCCAGCAGCCCCTCCCTTTATCCCAAATACGGGCCCCATGGAAGGTTCCCTTAAGGTATTTATGGCCTTCTTACCTATCCTATTTAAGGCCATGGCCAGGCCGATGTTGGTCACCGTCTTTCCCTCTCCTAAGGGAGTGGGAGTAATAGCAGTAACAGTAATATAATGCCCATCTGGTCTATCCTTTAATCTTTCCAGAACCTCAAGTGAGACCTTGGCCTTATATTTTCCGTAAAGATCCAGCTCTTCCTCCCTTAAGCCTATTTCCTCCGCAATTTCCAGAATTGGCCTCATTTTTGCCTTTTGGGCGATTTCTAGGTCTGATAACATTTCTTCCTCCTCAATTTAAATTCTTCCCTGGCGAAAGGCTTTTATGTAGTCTGCACAGTACTCGTCCTCACCTAATAAAGCTCTTGAGGCCACAAGGAGGGACATTAAACGTCTGTCAAGTGGATCAAGGATAAAAGAGTCCATCCCTGAACAAATAGCCATAACAAAAAACGTCTGATTTAAAAGTCTTCTTTTGGGAAGGCCAAAGGAGATATTACTCAAACCGCAGATGGTGTGAATCCCTTTAAAAGAGCTCATAATCCTCCTCGTGGTTTCGAAGGTAACCTTAGCGGAGCTGGATTCCGTGGCGATGGAGGTGACCATGGGATCTATGTAAATATCCGAGAGGGAAATACCTTTTCTGGTGAGGATGGAGATGAGGCTCTCCGCGATCTTCATTCTTTCCTCCACCCCTTTGGGAATGCCCTTTTCATCCATGGTAAGAGCGACTATTCCACATTTAAACTCTACTGCTAAGGGAAGAACTTTTTCCATCCTTTTCCTTTCCGCGGTGATGGAGTTGATAATGGCCCTTCCCTTGCATTCCTCAAGACCGGCCCTTAAGGCTCGAGGGTTGGGACTATCTATGAGGAGAGGACAGTCTACCACCTGTTGGATTGTCTTCACCATCCATCTCATATCCTCATCTTCGGAGGCTAAGGATGTGCCGACATTCACATCAAGAGCATTCGCTCCCGCCTCTATCTGTCTTTTCGCCAAGTTCTGGATAAAAAGGCCATCCCTTTTTCTTACGGCCTCCTCAATGCCCTTCAAGCTGCTGTTGAGTTTTTCTCCAACGATAAGCATCTTACCTCCTCGTCCTGACATCTCATTATACATTTACAATTGACCACAGAGAACACAAAGAAAAGCTCGTGTCCTCTGTGGTCTTATAAGGATGACATTCAGCTATGCACAAACAGCTTTGACAAGTTCCTTTGCCTTATCGGCAGCAGAGGCAGCATCAGGAGCATA
>QMPZ01000084.1 GCA_003648815.1 Candidatus Aerophobota bacterium
ATATTGGGCTGTATTTTAGGAGGAATTTCTGGATATTTTGGAGGAACTGCTGATATGATTATCCAAAGGATTATAGAATTTTTTATGTCTTTGCCGAGCATTCCTCTTTGGATGGCCCTGGCGGCAGCCGTACCAGCAAACTGGCCAATAATAAAGACTTACTTTGCAATTACAATTATCCTCTCCTTTATGGGATGGACCGGACTGGCGAGGGTAGTAAGGGGAAAGCTTATAAGTTTGCGAGAAGAGGATTTCGTTACGGCAGCTAAGATTGCCGGAGCCACAGATGGAAGGATAATTCTCAGGCATCTTCTTCCTTCATTTTTAAGTTATCTCATAGTAAACTTAACCTTAGCTATTCCTAGGATGATCTTGGGTGAAACATCTCTAAGTTTTCTTGGATTAGGAATTCGTCCTCCAGCAGTTAGCTGGGGTGCTTTATTAAAAGATGCACAACGAGTAAACGTTGTCGCTATTCATCCCTGGCTTTTAATCCCAGGACTTTTCGTCATCATCGCTGTCCTGGCTTTTAATTTCTTAGGAGATGGTCTGCGTGATGCAGCTGATCCATATAAATAGCTTATAACTGAGACATTATATATTTCTCTTGGGAGAAAAAGAATGTTATTGAATCATTGTCACGTAATGCCGGAGGGAGTTTTTAATAAAAATAGGCCCGAAGAGGGCACTTTACAGCATCTAAACAAAATTATGGAAGAACTCGGGATAGAGGAAGCAGTTTTATTTGCACCTTTTACCTATCAAATTCCAGAAGGCTCCTATCGATGTAATCAATGGCTTTGGGAATTGATACGAAAAAAGAGGCAGTTCTACGGGTTTGTTACTGTGCATCCTCTTGATCCTGACGCTCTTAATATTCTGAATGAGTTTGCAAATAAAGGATTTGTAGGAGTAAAGTTTCATCCAGCAATTTTTCGAGTTTGTCTTGATGATTCCGCTATTGAACCATTCTACGCGGAAGCAGAAAAACTTAATTTACCCATTCTTTTTCATGTTGGAATACATGGATGGCAAGTGAACTGCTATGCGCCAATATTGCTCGATAAAATTGCTCAGAATCATCCACGGCTCAAGATTATTGTCGAACATATGGGAGGATATGAATTCTTTCATCAAGCATTAGCAGTGGTAAGGAATAATCCCAATTGTTATGCTGGAATTTCTACAGTTTTACAAGAGGACTATAGCTGGTATATCCCTCAAAGTGAACTTATGTATTTACTTCGTACGGTCGGTCCGGAGCGGATCATCTATGGAGCTGATTTTCCATATAATGGACTTTTAAGAATAAAACGTGATATAGAGATTATTCGTTCGTGGAATCTTTCTCAAGAAGATGAGGAGAATATCCTTGGGAAAAATCTCAAAAGATTACTGCCACTTAAGTCACATTCGAAAAAGAATGGAAAATAAAATCGTTTATCACCATTTAATATAAATCTTGTCATAACCAGAGAGTAAGCTTATAATGGGCCTCAAGAAGAAATTTTCTTCTCCCAAAGAAGAGAGCTGGTGGAGATGCTTGTTAACAAACCTTCAAGATCTTAGACGGATGTGGGCCTTGAGGAAGTTTATGAGAAAGTTAAGCCCTTCTACCAGAAAAAGGCAAAGGTGATCAGAGGGAAGGCTGACGGGCTTCGTCTTACCTCATCAATAAGTCAACTCTCTTTCTCTTCTTAAATGAAGACTGTATCATCCTCCACAAAAGACAAAGTTTTTTTCACTCAAGCTGATATTTGAAAAAGCAGTTTTTACTCAAGAAGAATGGTTGAAGTTAATATTCTATTCCCTTTCTTGCTTTTATGCCTTTATCAAAGGGATGTTTTACTTTTTTCATTTCACTGACCAGATCTGCCTCTCTTATTATCTCGGAAGGGGCATAGCGGCCGGTTAGGATAAGCTCGAGGAAGGTGGGTTTTTCCTTGATGAAATCGATCATCTTTTTCCTGTCAATTAGCCCGTAATGCAAGGCGACATTTGCCTCGTCAAGGATTAGCAGGTCATATTTTTCTGCCTCTATTTCTTTCTTCAGCTCATCAAGAAGACTATTCCAGCTGCGTCTAATTTTTTCCTTTTCCTCCTCGTTGAGCTTGCTTAAAGAAAGGTATTCTCCTCCTTTTGATATCACCCTCACTCCCAGCTTTTCCAGAGGTCCAATTTCTCCAGATCCCCTCTCCTTTTTTAAGAATTGCACCACAAGTACTTTATATCCCCTCCCCGCTGCCCTCACCGCCTGTCCTATTGCGGCAGTGGTCTTACCCTTTCCCTCGCCGGTGTAAACCTGAACAAGTCCTTTTCTCATCCCGCTACAGTCACCTTCTCAAAGTACACGGGAGGGGTTTTCACAGTACCCACAAAGCGTGCCTCCTTTCCCACGGCGATGACCTTGTTTAAGAGCTTGTAGGCATTGCCGCTGATCATAACATCCTTGACTCGACCTTTGATCTTCCCTTCTTCCACCTTATATCCTAAGTCGAGATTTACCGAGAACTCTCCAGTAAGCTCGTTTCCCTGTCCGCTTCCTATCACCTGGTCCACGATGATGCCCTCTTTTATGTCTTTGATCATCTCCTCAAGGGAAGCATCCCCTGGTTCCAGGATGAGGTTGGTGGTTGAGGGAGAGGGAAGGGAATTATAACTTCTTGTTGCATTTGCTGTGCTCTCGGACTTCATCATACTGGCTGTCTGCAGATCATAGATGAAGTTCTTCAAGACTCCATCCTTGATTATCTGCGTTCGCCGGGAGGGTATTCCTTCTCCGTCTATAGGACGCGAACCTAAAGCAAAGGGGAAAAGTCCGTCGTCAAGAATATTTACCACTGGACAGACAATTGGCTTTCCTATCTTTTCAACTAAGGGAGAGCTTTTCTTCTGCACCAGCTTTCCATTAATTCCGCTCTTCAGCGATTGAAGGAGAAGAGGCATAGCCTTGGAGGTGAAAATTGCCCGATAAGAGCCGGGAGGAATCTTGACATTGTTTTTGGCAAGGTCTATAGCCTTAAGGATTCTTTCAGCAATTAGAGAGGAATATTCCTGGTAGCTACATCCACTTTCTCCTTCCTCTATTCCCAAAAAACCTTCTTCTTTAGCTAAAAAGGCATAGAGGAAGAACGCATATTCAGTCTTTTTGTAGGACTCGTCCAATCCACTGCTGTTCAGAATTCTCACCTCAAACTCAGCCTTTTCCAGCTCTCCTTCACAACTAAACTGAGGCTCTTGTTCGGTAATAAGGCTTATCGCCCTTTCCCCCTCCTCGACCATGTCCTCGACCTTTAACGAAGAAACTTGTGGATCAAAACACTGAACCGACAGGACCTCGGCGGGGGAGGGAAAGTGAAAATATGCCTTCTGTCCAAATTGAGAGGAAGAAAGAGCCCTATCAACCAGATTGCGGGCATCCTTTAAGTTATTAGCGCTGGAGAACCCAATTCTTCCTCCCTTTATCACCCTCAGTCCTACACCATCCTCAAAAAGGGAATCTATGGATTTTATCCGGTTAGCCTGAAACTTAACCGTGGTAACCTGTTTCCTTACCCGGTAAACTTCAGCCTCCTGCGCCTTAGAAAGGGCTATTTCCAGAATCTTTTCCATCTTATACTCCCCCCACTATCACCTCCCTTATCCTCAGGTGAGGTCCTCCAGTGGAGACGGGCAGGGGAGACTGACCTGCCTTGCCACATCCTCCCGGTCCACCGAAGAGGACGAAGTCATCTCCTATCGCCTCGATATTGAAGAGGGTGGTGAAGATATTACCCGTAAGGTTGAAATCCCTTATCTTCTTGACCAACTTTCCTTTCTTTATGAGGTAACCTTCTTCAGGACAAAAGGTGAACATCTCCAGATTAGTCTGACCTCCTCGAAATCCTCTGGCATAAATACCTTCTTCTACCTCACTTATTATCTCCTCCTTCGATTTGCCCTGCGGTTCTATGTAAGTGTTGCTCATTCGCACTATTGGGGGATATCTATAGCTTATAGCCCGCGCATTTCCTGTGGGCTGTGCTCCCATCTTGGCCGCCGTCTCCCGGGAGTGAAGATAACCTACAAGTTTTCCCTCTTTTATGAGGTAGGTCTTCTGGGCAGGAACTCCCTCATCATCGTAAAGATAATAGCCGCTCTGTCCCTCAATGGGTGCTTCATCGACGATGTTAAGCTCAGGAGGGCCGAACCTTCTTCCCAGCTGCATTATTTCCCTGAGCCTGTCGTTCTCATACAAGAAGTCAGCCTCGGACAGATGTCCAAAGGCTTCATGAGCGAACACCCCACTTAGTTTTGGATCCACGACAACGGTGTATTTCCCCGCTGAGGCGGGCTCTGCCTCGAGCAGCTCCACTGCCCTTCGGCTTACCTCCTCAGCCTTATCCTCAAGACCTTCCACCAGCTCGTATCCCCCTGTTCCTCCTATTCCTTCATGGGCAAACTGGATGTTGATGCCATCCCGAGCTATGGCCGTCATCCCTATGATCGTGTCCACTCTTTCCTGCTCGATATAAGTTCCCTCTGTGTTGGCAAAGTACTTTACCGTATGTACGTCAAAATATCTTAAGCTTGAACTCTGAACTTTTTTGGGCGAAAGGAGGAGCTGGTTGTAACGGGTGCAAAGATGATATTTTTCTTCCAGGGAGATTTGACGGGGATCTTTTTTTACCTTAGCTCTGATTACCTCCACTCGAGGATGAGCAGGAGCTAATCTGACCTCTCTTCCTCTTGCTATACAAGCTTGTCTTGCTGCCTCATTCAGGTAATCCTTTAATTTTTCCAGCTTATTGAAGGAAATGAAGCTCCATCCATTTTTTCCTTGAACCCTTATCCCTCCTCCTCGAGTTTCGGATTCCCCTATGAACTCGAGTTCTTTGCCCACATAGTGAACTCGAGTTATCCTTCTCTCCTCATATCTGATCTCGGCGTACTTAGCCTTGATCTTCTCCAGACAGGAGGTTAAGTAGACTTTCATTTAGATGAAACCTCTTCTATAATCTCATCGGGGATATCAAAGTTGGCATAGATCTTCTGAACCTCATCGGACTCATCAAGGGCATTCATCAAGTTAAGCATTTGATATGCCTCTTTCCCCTTAAGGGGAACGGTAGTCTGAGGAATCATAGTGAAATCAATCAACTGCGGTGTATATCCTGCCTCTTCCACTTTCTTCTTGATCTGATCAAGCTGCTCGGGAGGAAAGATAATTTGGAGGGTATCACCCTCATCACGCACATCCTCCGCTCCTGCTTCAAGGGCTATGTCCATCACCTTGTCCTCATCTACCTTATTCTTTTCCAAAGCTATCAATCCTTTTCTCTCAAATAACCAGGTGACACAACCTACCTCTCCTAAGTGACCTCCGTTTTGGGAAAGAATGTGCCTTATTTCTGCAATAGCTCTTTTCTTGTTATCAGTAACTGCCTCAATGAGTAGAGCTACTCCTCCTGGCCCGTAACCTTCACAGGTTATCTCCTCATAAACTGTTCCGGGAAGCTCACCTGTTCCACGTTTGATAGCTCTTTGGATGTTTTCCTTAGGCATTCCCGCCGTCTGAGCCAACTCCACCACGAGACGCAGACCAGGGTTTGTCTCTATATCCCCTCCTCCCCTTCGAGCTTCCAGGGTGAGTTTGCGAGAAAGCTTGCTGAAAAGGTTCCCTTTGCGGGCATCTTTTTTTGCTTTTTTATGTTTTATGCTGCTCCATTTGGAATGGCCGGACATTATATATCACCCCCTTGACTTTTTAGAAATTCTTTAAGTTTGTACCTTTATACCCCAGAATAATGGTAACAAAAAGAAAGGAGATGTCAATTATTATTTATCAATCGACGTTCTCGCATAATTTTATCGGCCTTTCTTAGTTCCTCCGGAGTATTAACCCCCAGGATAATTGTCGGATCCTCTGACTTGAGTGCCTCCACCCGCGAGCCTTCCTGGTGGAGAAGGGAGATGACATCGGTAAGGTAATACTCGCCGGTTACCTTACTGGGAGTAAGCCTGGAAAGTAGAGGAAGAACCTTTTGAGTATCAAAGCAGTAGACTCCACTGTTTACCTCCTTGATCCTGAGTTCCTCCGGCCTTGCCTCTTTGGCCTCAACTATTTTCTTCACTCCCAGATAGCCATCTCTGATTATCCTCCCGTAATAAGAGGGATTGGGAAGAAGTGCGGTTAAGATGGTAGCCGCAGGTCTTCTTTCTCTGTGATAGCGAACCAGCCGGATAAGCATCGAGGAGGTTATGAAGGGGGCGTCCCCTGGGAGGACGAGCAGCTCGCCATCAAAATCCTCAAGCAAGGGAGCAGCTCGTCTTAGAGCATCACCGGTACCCAGCCTTTTTTCCTGATATACATAGGTGAAGCCATCACCAAGTATGGATTTTATCCTTTCCGCCTGATATCCCACTACCACTATCGTCTTGCCTATGCCGCTTTCTACACAGGCCCTTGCTGGAAACTCGACCAGAGCTCGGTAATGAACTCGGTGGACGAGCTTGCTCAGAGCCGACCTCATTCTCGTTCCTTCCCCTGCTGCTAAAATCACCGCCCGTACGTCTTTCAATTTTTCCTCCTTCTGTTTATTAGCCTCCTTAATATGGGTCTTTTGTCTTTTTCTGCACGTAGGACTGGCAAATTATAAATAATTATAACCAACAAGTCAAGCTTTATATTACTACCGCACTTTTTTTGGCACAGAACCCTCAAAAAGGGGTTAACCACGGGGGGTTGACAAAGAAAAAAATTTGTGTATATAATAATAGCGCCCTTTGAAAGTGAACAAGAAGGATTGGATCTTTCACCTGGAGATTACATTTTAAGCAACTTCAGAGGGCCCCTTGACAAATTTCGGAAGCTGTGTATAATATAATCAGTTCCTTGAAAATTAGGTAGAGTAGATAGCTCTCGATTAAACTCAAAGAAAAATGAAAATTTTTCGGAGAGTTTGATCGTGGCTCAGAGTGAACGCTGGCGGCGTGCCTTATACATGCAAGTCGAGCGGACCAGTGAGGAATGAAAGCTGAGAGCATTTTGCTCGAAGCTTTTCATTCTTTGCTGGTTAGCGGCGAACGGGTGAGTAACGCGTGGG
>QMPZ01000085.1 GCA_003648815.1 Candidatus Aerophobota bacterium
AGCCTGTTCATCTATCCGGGATACAGGTTCAAGGTGGTTGATGCGCTTCTTACCAATTTTCATATGCCCAGGTCTTCCCTTATTCTACTTGTATGTGCCTTTGCGGGAAGGGAAAAGATACTGAGCGCTTACGAGGAGGCGGTAAGACGAGGATATCGTTTTCTCTCCTATGGAGATGCTATGCTCATAATTTAGTGAAGGGTGAAGAGCAACCACCCATTGAAATGGGTGGTATCACAGGATAACAGGGATAGATCCACAAAAGGAGAGATGGAGTTTAAGCTGATTCATCAGGATGCATCCAGCAAGGCAAGATCTGGGAAGATCTTCACCTCCCACGGCATCATAGATACACCCGTCTTTATGCCCGTGGGAACTCAAGGAACGGTTAAGACCGTCTCCCCGGACGAGCTGAAGGAAATAGATATAAGGATCATCCTTTGCAATACCTATCATCTCTATCTTCGTCCCGGTCCCCGGATCATCAAGAAATTAGGAGGACTGCATAAGTTTATGAGCTGGGAAGGGGCTATTCTCACCGACAGCGGAGGATATCAAATTTTCAGCATCTCTTCTCTGCAAAGGGCGGAAGAGGATGGGGTGAGGTTCAAATCCCATCTCGACGGGTCCGAGCACTTTTTATCTCCGGAGGACGTCCTTCGAATCCAGCTTGACCTTGACTCAGATATAATTATGGTCCTGGATGAGTGTACCTCTTATCCTATAACCCATCGAGAGGCGGAAATTTCCTTAGAGAAGACCATAAAGTGGGCCAGGAGGACGAAGCTGGCCTGGCTGGATGTTTCTCGGGAAGAAAGAGGTCTTTTTGGGATAGTTCAGGGAAGCACCTTCGAGGATTTAAGGAAAAGGTGCGCTGAGGAGCTGATCGATTTGGGATTCGATGGCTATGCCCTGGGAGGACTGAGCGTAGGTGAGCCCTATTCTCTGAGAAAGGAGATAATTGAGTATACGTGCTCTCTTCTTCCCCCTGACAGGCCCCGGTATCTGATGGGAGTAGGGACACCTGAGGAGATTCTGGAGGCGATATCCTTAGGAATAGATATGTTTGATTGTGCCCTTCCTACCCGTATAGCCCGTAACGGCACGGTGTTCACTATGGAGGGCAGAAAGGTCTTAAAAAATGCTGAGTACAAGGAAGACCCCAGCCCTCTTGATCCGGAATGTGACTGCTATACTTGCAGAAACTATTCCCGGGCATATGTGAGGCACCTTCTCTGGGCCAGGGAAATACTGGGGATGCGCCTTACCACCTATCACAACCTGTATTTTTTAACTAAACTGATGAAGAAGGCAAGAAAGGCAATTGAAGAGGATAGATTTGAGAAATTTAAAGAGAAATTTCTTTCACGTTATCAATACAAAAACAAGGAGAGTTAAATGTATACAGTAGCGGCAATTGCTTCTAATGGACAAGATGTATTTGCAGGTGGGGCAGGGGGACTCTTTGCAGCTTTAATGCCCTTTATCCTCATCTTCGTGATCTTTTATTTTCTCCTCATCCTTCCCCAAAGAAAGAAAGAGAAGGAGCATATGGAGATGGTGAAGAACCTGAAGAAAGGAGATAAGGTCATCACCACAGGGGGAATTTACGGAACCATAACCAAGCTCAGAAAGAACTACGTGGAAATAGAGGTGAGTGAGAACACCAAGCTCAGGGTACAGAGACACTGTATCTCGCAGTTAAGGGGAAAAGAGTAGGTGGGAGTTGTCCACGATCTTCGCTTCCTCCCTTATCCTCTGAAACCAGCGGTTTGTAACATCTGTCACCTTTTGGGCGAGAAGCTTTTTGGCAAATTCTTCCTTCTCTTCGGAGAACTTCTTCAGGGGGATTTCTCTGGCAAGCAGTTTTATGATGTAATATCCGTTGCTGAGTAAGATAGGCTCGGATAGTTCGCCTTTTCTGAGAGAAAAGGCAGTTTCGATAAACTTTTTGCGTTCAGTTGCGCTGATTCCCCCTATCCAGTCCTCCCTGGTGAAGTAGTCCAGGTTCTCATGTTCCAGGTCCATCTTCTTTGCCAGAAGGGAAAGGTCACTCTGCTGATCCAGCATCTTTTTAATTTCTCTTGCCTTTTTTTCAGCAATTTCAATCATCTTCTTTTCTGTAAGTTCCTCTTTTACCTTTTCTTTTACCTCTTCAAAGGGAGGGATGTAGGAGGGTTTTTTCTCTGCGAGACTGAGTATACAGTAGCCCTGAGGAGTCTCTACCAGCGGGGAGATCTTGCCCTTTTTCAGGGAAAAGGCTATCTGGCTAAACTCTGGAACCCATCCCAGGCCCTTTATTTCTTCATTCCTGGCGAAGAAAGGTGTGCTCTTAAGTCGCTCGGGATATTTCTTTGCATATCCATCAAAGCCGATTTCCATCTTTTCCATCTCCTTCCTTGCCCTTTCCGCTTCTTCTCTGGCAAGCTCCCAGCTTTTTTCCTGAATGAACCTTGCCTTAACTATTTTCTTTACTTCCTCAAAGGTCCTGGTATGGGCCGGCTCTATTCCTGTGAGTTTAATCAGGTGGTATCCCAGGGGAGTTCTCACTACATCGCTGACATCCCCTACCTTCTGAAGCGAGAAGGCCACCTCGCTGAAGCCAGGAAACATCTGTGCCTTAGTGAAATATCCTAAATCTCCTCCCTTCTCAGCTGTAGCTGGGTCTTCGGAATATTTTTTGGCCAGCTCGGCGAAGTCGGCTCCTTCCTTGAGCTTTTCTTGCAATTGTTTTATCTTTTCCTCGGCCTTTTTTTCTTCCTCTTCAGTAGCGTCTGGCTTCACGTAAATGAGGATATGACTGACCCTTCTTCTTTCCGGCACCTTGTAGTCGGAAAGGTGCTCCTCATAGTATTGCTTTAGCGCATCTTCGGTGACCTTCACCTTCTTTCTGAAATCATCCGGATTTATCAAGATATAATTTACCTTTACCTTCTCAGGAACGGTGAAGTTTTCCTTGTAGTCCTGATAGTATTTCTTTATCTCCTCCTCGCTCAGTTTTACCTCGTTCTTATATTTTTCTGGTCTTATGAGGAGATATTCGACCTTCACCTTTTCATTTTTCGCTATCCAGTAGTCCTTGACCTCTTCATCGGTCACGACGACGCTATCCTTGACCGCTTGGATGAGCCTGTCGATGAGGAGCTGTCTTCTAATTTCCTCCTTAAAGTCCGCATAGGAGATGTGTTGATATTGAAGAAACCTCATAAAGTTATCCTCGGAGCGGAAGTTTCTCATTATCTTCTTTACCTCATCCGTCACCTCGTCCTCGCTCACCCTGATTTTGGCCTTTTTTGCCTCCTGATAAAGAAGCTCATTTGTCACCAGCTGACTTAGCACCCTGTACTTTAAGTAGTTTTCTATCTGAGGTGTGATCTCTCCCTTAAGGCTTTGCTGATATCTTTCGTAGACGCTGCGGTAGTTTTGAATAAAGCTTGCATAGGAGATGGGAACGCCGTTGACCTCGACTAGGGCCTCCTCCTTTCCCTGCCGGGTGGAAATCCCGTACATGAGGAAAAGCGAGGCTACAAACCCTATGGCTACCGCCCATAAAATTGGCCTTATGCTTCTCCGCAGCTGTTTAAACACCATCCCATGCTCTCCTTTGTCGATTTTTCCCTTAGCATATCACCAAGGTAAATCTTTGTCAATTTTTCGCATCAAATACCCTTCGGAACAATTACCATCCCCTCCTCATCCCCTATCTCTTCGTACTCTTCCTTCCCCCGACAATACGCCGTATAGGCACAGAGGACAGCATCAAGGATATGGGCGCTGAACAGCTTTTCCTGGGAGGAGGGGATACCATCTATGTAAAAGGAAAGCCTTTCCTGAAGGCTCCTTCTCCACTTCAAGGTAGGCTTTCTTCCCTCCACCTTTATTTGGAGGACTTTCTCGGTTGCCCGGGGATAGACCTCGATGAAACGATAACCTTCCTTCTTAAGGATTTCTGCAAGGTGCACTCCTCTGAAGGTCAAAGGCCCTAAGAGGGCGGGGGAGAGGGCAGGTGCCCCAATTTTGGCAAGTTGCCTGTCACAGCTGCGTGTGGCATAATTTCCCCCTTTTCCTTTTGGAAGGCTCAGAGGGGCATCTATTGCTATCCAGGCAGGGGAAAGTTTCCTTATCCTTTCCAGTATCTCCTCATCGCTGAAGAGATGACAGGGATGCTCAAAGAGCTTTTTCTCATCGTCAATCACCGCCCAGCCAGTCTTTCTTGAGGGACTACCAGCTAAGTCGATTCCTGCATAAAGGTCTCTCTTCATGTTCTTCCTTTCTCCTTTAATGCCTGCAGGACCAGTTTGAATTCCTCTAATTTAATCAAATATGCTAACGAGCAAAATATTACCAGCCCCGCTATAACTGCCAGGCTTACCTGAAAAGCTTGCGTAGCTAAGCCCGAGGACTCGGGTGAGCTGATCGTCCTCAGAAGATAGCGAACTCCCGTTCCCATTGCCGCACTTATGAGGCTAACCTTAAAGAGGGAATTTATAATCCTTGCTCCCTCCATCTCCCTTAACCTCCTTTTGAGCAGAAAAAACAGGATCAGCATGTTGATTAACATGGAGATGGAGGTAGCCAGGGCAAGCCCGCTGTGCTTTAAGGGGCGGATCAGGAGGAAGTTGAGGAGGACATTAAGGGCCAATATGAAAAGGGAGACCTTGAGGGGGGTGAGAACATCCTGTAAGGAGTAAAAAGCTCGAGTTAAGATCATCACCTCACCCATAGCCGCCAGGCCAAATGAATAGTAAAAAAGGGCCTGACTGGTCATCAGGGTGTCCCTTTGAAGAAAGGCGCCGTGTTCAAAGAGAAGGCGGATTAAAGGCTCTCTGATAATGATGAGCCCTACCGATGAGGGAATCAAGACCAAAAAGACCGTCCTTATCCCTAAGGACGTCGTCTCCCTTAATTCCTCAAGCTTTTCCTCGCTGGCCAAAGAGGAAAGGGAGGGAAAGATAGCGGTGGACAGGGCTATAGCGAAAAGGCCTAAGGGAAGTTGAATCAGGCGCATAGCATATTGAAGTGAGGATATGCTCCCGGCAGCAAGTGTGGAGGCGAAGATGCGGGTGATGATTACGTTTGCCTGTAAAGTTATCCCTCCTAAAATGGTCGGTCCCATTAGCCTGGCAATCTTTTTAACCCCCGGGTCCTTAAAAGAGAGGATGGGACGGTAAACAAATCCCCTTTTAATCATCGGCGGAACCTGAAACAGGAATTGCACCGCTCCCCCTATCAAGAC
Source organism: Candidatus Aerophobota bacterium (assembly GCA_003648815.1). Lineage (GTDB taxonomy): Bacteria > Aerophobota > Aerophobia > Aerophobales > B47-G16 > B47-G16. The sequence continues at coordinate 5,237 of QMPZ01000085.1, forward strand.
TCCTATGGCCAGGCTATATATTCCGTATTTGGGAGCGAGGAGAAAAGCGGACAGGACAATGGCTATGTTGAAGAAAAGGGGAGCGAAGGCGGGGGCGGCAAAATGAGCTTTGCAGTTGAGGATGGCCATCGCCACGGCAGCCAGGCTGATGAAGAACAAAAAGGGGAACATTACCTGAGTTAACCTGATGGTAAGATCTATCTGGGAAGGGCTACCTTTAAATCCAAATGCCAGGCAGGGCACGTACCAGGGGGCAAGGCAAATTCCCAGTCCCACCGTCATCGTCAGGATCAACGATAAGATGGTGAAGACGTTGTTTGCCAGCTTTCTTGCCTCTTTTTCCCCTCTTGTGCTCAGGTACTCGCTGAATACAGGGATGAAGGCAGCACTTAACGCTCCCTCTGCCAGCAGGGACCTCAAGAGATTGGGCAGGGTAAATCCCATCCAGAAGGCATCGGTTGCCCTCGAAGAACCAAAGATGTAAGCGATGGTCTGCAGCCTTACAAGTCCGAGGACGCGGGAAAGAAGGGTTCCCAGACCCACCACTCCTGCAGACCTTATTATTGAGCTTCTCTTCAGCTTAGGTTCCATTTTATCTTAATGCCCCATTTGCAAATTTTTTCAAAATATGTTATAGTTAAATACCCAACTTAACACAACCAAGGTGAGGGGTGAAAGATGGCTCGAACTAAATCGGCTAAGAAGAGAGCAAGACAAAACGAGGAGAGAAGGGAGCGTAACAGAAGCGTAAAGTCACGGACAAAGAATGCAATTCGCAAGATCAGGGAACTGATAAATGCCAAGAAGGTTGAAGAGGCTAAAAAACTCCTTCCCGAGGTCATAAGCCTTATCGATAAGGCATCTTCTAAGGGAGTTTGGCATAAGAACAAGTCAGCTCGAGAAAAGTCCAGACTTATGAGGAGCCTCCAGGGATAAGAAAAAAACTGTGCGGAAGGCATGCGGCAGGACCTACTCTTTTTTTGAAGTTAAGTCCTTGATCACCCCCAGAGGATAGTAGGGGACCATCTTTTCCTCTATCCACTTTAAGGCGTCCAGGGGGGAAAGCTTCCAGTTAGTGGGACAGGGGGACAGGACCTCTACTAAGGAAAATCTCTTTTTCTGTATCTGGACAAGGAAGGATTTTTTTATGGCCCTTTTGGCCCTTCTCACGTGAGCGGGATTGGTTATCGTCACCCGCTCTAAGTAGTAGACTCCTGGTAAAGAGACGAGAAGCTCAGGTACTCTTAGAGGATAGCCATTGTTTTCCACCTCTCTTCCAAAGGGAGTGGTGGTGGTCCTTTGCCCCAGTAAGGTCGTGGGGGCCATCTGTCCTCCAGTCATTCCATAATTGGCGTTGTTGATGAAGATTACATTAAAGGCCTCTCCCCGAGAGGCCGCATGTATGAGTTCGGCTATTCCTATGGAGGCGAGGTCGCCATCTCCCTGATAGGTAAAGACCACCTTATCCGGATGAACCCTCTTTATCCCTGTAGCCACTGCAGGAGCCCGTCCATGCGCCACCTCCACCATGTCAAAGTCAAAGTACTCATAGGCAATCACCGAACAACCTACCGGCGATATTCCAATTACCTCTTCCCTGATGCCCAGCTCGTCTATCACCTCGCAAATCAATCGATGTACTATCCCATGCCCACATCCCGGGCAGTAATGCATGCTCTTGTCTTTCATCGAGGAAGGTCTTTTGAACTTTACCTGCATCTATTTCTCCTTTTAGGTTATCCTTAACACCCCTGC
>QMPZ01000086.1 GCA_003648815.1 Candidatus Aerophobota bacterium
AGAGCGCTTCCTCACTTAGCGTCCAGACCTCTTTCACTTTCTTGAAGTAATAGGCTCTGTTTTTCTTCTCCTTTGGAAAGTGTTCAGTATCATTGTAGCCAAATTTTTGCGGGGACTTGACAAAAAATGCGTTAACATTAGTAAAAAGTTAGATCTTTAATGGAAGAGCTAAAAACAGGGCGGGGGAGTGAAAGGAAGAAAATAAATAGGCCCATTAGCTTGGGGAAAAGAAAGTTTTCTTAAGAGAGAAATTGAACTTTTTTAGAAACTTTCACAAAAGAACAAAACATGTTAATATGATCGATGCTAATGGAGGAGGGATTTATGAATATTTTGGCTATCGCTGTTGACACCTTACGAGCTGATCATGTGAGTTGCTATGGGTATAAATACAAAACTACCCCCTTTCTTGATGAATATGCAACCAGAGGAGTAAGGTTTGAAAACTTTTATGCCCCGGGAATTCCCACTCAACCTTCCTTTACTACATTTTACACTGGAGTACATCCCATCACTCACCAAATTGTTGCTCATGGAGGAAAAGTAGCTCTTGATCGTAAAATTCCCGTCTTCACTGAAATACTTCAAAAAGCGGGCTATTTAACCTGTGCTATAGATAACCTTTGGAAAATGAAGCCCTGGTTTACGAGAGGATATGAGTTTTACATTGATCCGAGTGCTCGCAGGGAATACGGGCAAACAGTGGATTGTGATACCCAAAATAGCAGAGCCATCCCCTGGTTGAGGGAGCATAAAAGGGAAAGATTCTTTCTCTTCGTTCATTACTGGGACCCTCATACCCCTTATATCCCTCCTGAAAGATACCGCGGTTTATTTTATCAAGGAAAGCCCTTCGAGCCTAACAATCATTCTATGGATGACTTTTATAAACGAGCTTACGGACCAGCCTGGGCTAAAAGCTGGTTCACCAGATACGTTCCTGATGGTCATATTACCAATGCTGATTTTGTAAAAGCTTTATATGATGAGGAAATTCGTTATGTGGATGAAGGAATAAAAAAGTTAATCGGGACCTTAAAAGAGGAAGGAATAGAAAAAGAGACTCTGGTCATTATCTTCTCTGATCACGGAGAAAGCCTTACTGAACACGGTATCTTTTTTGATCATCACGGTCTTTACGAAAATAATATTCACGTGCCCTTGATAATGGTAGGACCAAATGTTCCCAGGGGAAGAACGATTAAGCAATTGGTCCAGCATACGGATCTGGCACCTACAATTTTAGAGGCGGCGCAGGTCAGGATACCAGAGTCAATGGAGGGAAAAAGCTTATGGCCTTTAATATCTGGGGAGAAGAACGAACCCATTTATGATAAGCTGATCACAGAGGAAAGTACCCGCATGTGTAAATGGGCAATGCTTAAGGATAACTATAAATTTATCCTGGCTCGAGAGAGTGATTACTATCATTTTCCTCCCCGTGAGCTATATGACTTGAACTCCGATCCTGAAGAAAAGAACAATTTAGCTGAAGAAAAACCATCCTTAGCCCGACAATATGAAGAGGAATTAGAGGACTGGATCGAACAAAGAATTAGGAGACTAAACCGAAAATTAGACCCATTAAAAGAGCAAGGAGCATCTATGCCATACTGGCTGGGATGGATACATCCTCGCAAGTACTGGTAAGATGAGCATGGTGGGAAACTAAGCCTGATTTGACAAGTTTTATCAACGAGGCTGACCAAGTAAAAGATATAATTTTGCTGCTTTTAAAAGGGAGGAAATTATGAACTCAAACAAATCGCTAAATAAAAACTTTTCTCCATCCCGCAGCTGGAAGGCGAGGTGGATTTGGGACAAGGATGATGGAAAGATAAAAAATTCCTACTACTATTTCCGCAAGGAATTTAATTTAAGTAAACCAGCTAACAACTTTCGACTTTACATCACCGCTGAGACTCGTTATAAACTCTACCTTAATGGAAAATTCATCGGGCAGGGCCCCGTGCAGTCTCAACCCTTCTTCAAATATTACGATATTTATGAGGTTGACCAATATCTAAAAGTTGGGAAAAACTGTATTGCTATCATCGTTAACTATGTCGGCAACATGCCGGATACACGCGGAGGCCTATTGGTGGAAATACTCAACGGTGAAGGAGTGCCCCTTATATGGACAGATGCTCATTGGAAAGTTAAACGAGCTGAGGCCTGGCGAGAAAATACCTTTTGCTTTCGAATGAACAAATCCACTCCTTACCAGGAGTTCTACGATGCTCGAAAAGCTCCTTCTGGCTGGACTGTGCCGGGATTTGATGATAATGCCTGGGATCATGCTACGGTTATAAATGGTCGCGCCTCTGACCGCGCACCCGCTGTTCTTCCCTGGAGTTATCTACTCCCTCGGGACATCCCATTTATGCTCGTAAAACCCGTTTTACCTTCCCGTATTGAATATGTTGAGGAATGTCTTGATATTGCCAATCGAGTACGCGGAGAAGATTTATCCATTGCACTTTCAGCCTGCGGTGGCCCAATTAAATACTCTCGTCTTGAAGGCGTTGATAATTTGCTTTCTGAGGACGGCGAGACGATAGTTCAAAACAGCACTAATCACCTCGACCACATTTTTGATGGTGTTTATGACCCCTGCATTGTCCTGGATTTCGGCAAGGTAATCACGGCGTTTATTGAGCTGGATCTGGAGGGGGTTGCAGGTGGCATAGTTGACATTGGTTATGCTGAAAGATTGATTGATGGCCATTTTAACAACGCACTTGAGGTGCAGTTCGCTGATCGTTACATCATGAAGGATGGAAGGCAGACCTATCGTTCTTTTACCTGGAAAGGATTTCGCTATATAAAGCTTCAATTTCGCTCCTGTTACAAGAAGGTCAAAATTCATTCCGTCAAGGCAATCCTGACCACTTACCCATTCAAAGAAAGGGGCAGTTTCCATTGTGATGAGGACAAGCTCAATGCTATATTTAACATCTGCCGTTACACAATTCGGCTCTGTTCCAACGAATTTATAATGGATACTCCATGGCGTGAGCAAGCACAGTGGTTGGGTGATGTCTCAGCGGTTACCCTGGGAGGTATATATGCCTGCTTTGGAGACACGAAACTGCCTGCTAAGTTCCTGCGCCAGTCGGCGGCCAACCAACTCCCCACTGGACTGCTTCCCAATATAACTAATGTGGTCAGTCATAATTGGCAGGCTGTATTGGCAGACTATTCCCTGTGGTGGGTTATGGCCTTATGGAACCATTATCTTTATACAGGAGAAGAGCACTGGATTCATCACTTTTATCCGCATGTCTTAAAAGTTATCTATGCCTTCTTAAACTATATCGATGAATACGGCATGGTAAGAGATATACCGTACGGAATATTTATTGACTGGGCTGATGTGGATAGAAGAGGTGAGTGTGCAGTGCTTAATGCCCTTTTATATGCGGCATTAAAGGTGGTAAAAAAGATGGCTGAACTTAAACAGGATGCTTATACGGCTTCTCTGGTCCAAGAGGCTCAAGACGGCATAAAGGCTAATTTCATCTCACGCTTTTATGATCCAGAAAGAAAGTGTTTTGCAGATGCCAATATCAATGGCAATTTATCGGTCAAAATAAGTGAACACACAAATTGTGCAGCAATTCTCTGGGATTTGTGCAATGAGGACATGGCCAAAAAGATCATTGAAAACTTTTATGAGAAAAGGACAGTTTCCTACACAGAGGCTCAGCCATTTTTCACTACGATAGTTCTACAAGCTCTGGATAAGGCTGGTCGTTTTGATCTTGCCCTTAAGATAATCATGGACCGCTGGGGAAAACGTATGGTCGAACGTGGTGCCAGTTCGACCTATGAGGAATGGGGGATCAACGGAAGCTGGCGCTCCGGTGAATACAGTGGATTCCTGCGTTCTCAATCCCATGCATGGTCAGCTCATCCTGCTGAGTTTCTCATCCGTAATTTGATTGGTCTTAAAATCCTTGAGCCTGGCTGCCATACAGTTCAACTGCATCCACAAAAGGTTAGCTTTAACTATTCAGTAGTCTTTCCAACACCTCTGGGACTCATTCGGGTATCGAAAAAAGGCAAGGATATAAAGATATCGGCTCCGAAAAATATAAAGGTGCTTGGACTCGAATAGATTTAAGTTGAGCTGAGTAATTTTCACTGATCACATCATTCTGGTTTTAAAAGCAAGGTCTTTTTTAAAAAGAAAAAAGATACAAAGGGGGATGCGGAATGAGAAAGCCTAATGTGATTTTTATTTTCCCGGATCAAATGCGAGGAGAGGCAATGCATTGTGCGGGCAATAATGATGTTATTACTCCGAACTTAGATAGACTCGCATCAGAAGGCATGCTCTTCACAAACGCAATTTCAAATACGCCAGTGTGCGTTCCTGCCAGAGGAACCCTGTTGACTGGCCGTTATCCACTTTCTCACCGAGCAGTTACCAATGATTTACCCTTGGGCGAGGATGAGGTAAGCATCGCTGAAGTATTAAAAGAGGAAGGATATGACACTGGATACATTGGAAAGTGGCATTTAGATGGAGTCCCAAGAGATAAATTTACTCCACCAGGAAAAAGAAGATTTGGATTTGACTACTGGGCAGCCTGGGAGTGTCATCACGACTATTTTAACGGAAGATACTACCGAGATACTCCTGAGCCTATACATATTCCTGGATATGAGCCTGATTTTCAAGCTGACTTAGCGATTAAGTACATTAAAGAGCATAAAGACCATCCTTTCTTTCTATTTGTTGCTCCTGGAATTCCTCACAATCCCTATGAACTGGTTCCCCAAAAGTACAAGGATATGTATGATCCGTCCCAACTTACTCTTCGTCCAAACTGTATAGGAGCAGATAGGCGCGCTATAGCAGATTATTATGCTGCTATCACATCCCTTGACTGGAACGTAGGTAGAATTCTCACAGCTATTGAGGAATTGGGTATAGCTGAGGATACTATCGTCATCTTCACCTCCGATCATGGGGATATGCTCTGGTCACAGGGTAAAGTAAGAAAGGAGCAACCCTGGGAGGAGAGCATTCGCATTCCCTTTATTATAAGATGGCCTCATCACATACCAGCGGGAACAAAAACAGATGCCTTACTTAGCCTGGTGGATATAATGCCTTCTCTTCTTTCCCTCTGCGGTGCCCCTATCCCTAACCGTGTTCAGGGAGTAGATCTTTCTTCCGTAATGATGGGAGATTCCTCGGATGTCCAGGAAGCCGTATTACTTACTGAACCTGTAGTTGGCGGCGAGGGATATTCAAACGGTGTCAAAGAATGGCGAGGCGTAAGAACGAAGAGATATACCTATGCAAGGTGGCAGAATGGAAAGGTCTGGGTTCTCTATGATAACTTGAAAGATCCCTATCAATTAAACAATCTAGCTGAAAAAGAGGAAGCAAAAGATCTTAAGGATTACTTAGAAAACATATTGCAGGATCTGTTAAGGAAAGCTAACGATGAATTTTTACCCTGGGATGAGCACCTTAGAAAATTAGGATTAGTTAATGCCTGGAATATAAATGAGAAGTATCTGGGTGGAAAGCATCCTCGTTTTCTACAGGAGTAGAGGACCTATACCTATATGAAATCCTTCCAGTTTTTCATGGAACCTGGAAAACTGAGCTCTAATTTTAATCTTGCTTATTGCCCTTATCATCAAGTAGGCAAGCTTTCTTTCTCTAAAATATTCGGCATGGCTCAATCTTCTCTGAAATTAAAAGCCGCCTGATCTACCAAATTCTCTCTTAGAGCAAGATATATCCTCTTACCAAACATTTTCTCACCACAATTTTTATCATACATCCGTAGTTCCTTGACAGCTGACAAAAATATGCTAAAAATGGGCTAAAATAGGGCCGGAAAGGAGGTGGCAAGATAAAAATAGGCCTGGAAGCTGAGGGAAACTCTTTCGGAAAAAGTTTCCATAAATTTGAATTATTATTTAAAAGTGAAGAGAGTGAAGGAGGAGTATAAATGAAGGCGTCATTAGTGTTAACGTTAATCATAACGATGTCTTTGGTAGGAGTAGTTTCGACATATGCGCAAGAACCTGAGATAATAATATACTCCACTCCACAAGAGTACGAGAAACTCACAGGTAAGAAGATAGTAAAGTTTCAAGAATCTCCTATGCTTAGAGTTAAAGTAGCTGCGGGTGAGCTTCCGTCGGTGGAGAAAAGATTACCTGAAGAGCCCTTGGTTATGAAGCCATTAAAGGAAATTGGACAGTACGGCGGTACACTCCATTCATTTACTACTTATTCAAACGCTGGTGAGGCTGCAGATCTTGCTGAATATCCCACCTTACTTTCTGTAGATTCCAAATATCGTTTAGTGCCAAATATTGCCAAAAAATGGGAATTTTCAAAAGATGGGAAGACATTGACCATCTACTTGAGGAAAGGGATGAAATGGTCTGATGGAGTTCCCTTTACTGCAGATGATATAATGTTCTGGTGGGAGGACACCCAATTAAATGAAGATCTGTCTCCAGGAGGGCCTCTCTCTTACTATCGACCCGGCGGGGAAACAATGAAGGTAGAGAAAATAGATGACTATACAGTTAGGTTCCACTTTTCATTACCTTATACCATAATAGAAAACTGGCTTTCTGTAGATACAGGACCAGGAGCTAACCCCAAGCATTATCTAAAACAATTTCATATAAAATATAACCCAAAGGCTAACGAATTAGCAAAAGAACATGGCTTTAATCATTGGTATGAGTACTTCAAAGAT
>QMPZ01000087.1 GCA_003648815.1 Candidatus Aerophobota bacterium
GTCTCGCTCTATAGCATATACTCTTCCCTCCGAAGAGCAAACATAAACCGTATTTCCCGTAATAAGAGGAGCGGCATCCAGGTATCCGTCCGTCTTAAACTTCCACTTGAGCTGGCCAGTTTTGGCCTCCAGGGCATAAAGAAAATGGTCCCAGGAGCCCACGTACAGGGTGCTGCCTGCTAAAACAGGAGAAGAGGAAATAGCTCCCCCCGTCTTAAACTTCCACTTGAGCTGGCCAGTTTTGGCCTCCAGGGCATAAAGAAAATGGTCCCAGGAGCCCACGTATGCCATCTCCTCTGTCAACAAGGGAGAAGAGGATATGTTTCCCCTGGTCAGGTATTTCCACCTTAGTCTTCCGGTCTGGGCATTGAGGGCATAAACCTGATAGTCTCCCGAGCCTGCCACGAGCAGGTTCCTTAAAACAGCAGGCCCTGCATCTACCCATCCTCCGGTCTTGTAAGCCCAGCGGAACTTTCCGCTGTTTGCCTCAAGAGCACAAATCTTGCCGTTCGAACATCCTACATATACTAAGCCATCAGACACAACCGGAGAGGAGTATACGTTTGATCCTACCCAACGTTTCCATTTGAGTTTGCCGTCTTCTGCGTCAAGGGCGAAAAGATTTCCGTCATCTGCTGTAATATAGAGTGAATCATTACTTAAGGTAGGTGCAGAATGATAAATCCCGTCTCCACCTTGATATTTCCAGATCAGCCTGCCGTCCATGGCCTCCAGGGCATAAAGAAAATGGTCCCAGGAGCCTGCATATAGCTTATCCTGTTTCAATAAAGGAGAAGAAGATATGGGAGCCCCGGTTGAAAACTTCCATCCCAGGATCAGCGGAGGCTCTACAGAAAAGGATATCATCTCAATACCCTTGCCGGAAAATTTGATAAGACCGTAGTCAGTTTGGATTTCCACCTGATTGATTATACCCGAAATTTTGTCTCCATTTTTCATTATGAGGACATTGCGCCCTTCCTCGTATGAATCCGAGAATATCAGTTTGCTGATTTCCTCTGCATTAACCGGCACCAGCGAGTAATCATTTTCAATCTCTACCTGAGTAATATCGCCGGCAATCTTATCACCGTTTTTCATAAATAAGGTATCCGCGAGGACTGCCGAGGAGAAAGTCAGTCCTACTGCTGCCGCCGTTAAAGATAGCAAAGCCTTTCTAAGCATTTTTAGCTCCCACTTTCATTTTTTGGATATCCACATTTTATTAAATTCCACCGCTCCAGCATAGTCTATGCTTATTCCCTCTACTTCAGGAGAAAAGGCAAGGGTTTGCCTGGTATGAACCAGAGGAATACAGGGAATATCCTGTTTAATGATTTTTTGAGCTACCTGGTAAAGCCTTTTCCGCTCTATCCTATCGCTGACCTGCCTTGCCCTTTGCAAGATTTCGTGGAGAAAGCTACTCTGGTAAAAACTCCAGTTGGTATTATCAGACTCTCGTAAAACCTGAGGGTCCAGGAGGGGGTAAAGAAAGTCATAAGGGTCGGGAAAGTCCGCCTTCCACCCAGAAAGAGTCATATGGTGTTCACCCTTCTCACATCCTTTCAGGTAACTCCGCCAATCCATCTTAACTATCTGGACATTTATCCCTACCTTGGCCAAATCCTCTTTTATCTGTCCGGCCATTCCTTCCGGGTCTGGCAAGTGAGAAGTTGGAATTTCAGGTATCCAGAGATTGATGGTAAGTCCTTCTACCTTAGCCTCTTTGAGGAGTTGCCGGGATCTTTTGGGATTAAGCTCATATTCCGATAGATCTGGGTTATATCCCCAAAGAGTAGGAGGAATTAAACTCCTGGCTATCACTGCTTTCTCCGGATAAAACATTCTTTGAAGTTTTTCTTTATCAATGGCTCTGTACAGTGCCTCCCTTATCTTCAAACGATTTAGAGGAGTTTTCCTCATATTCAAGGCAAGGTAAACCACCTCAAGATGAGGAATCTCTACCAGCTTCAGTTGATTGGCAGATTCCGCTGCTAATTTAATCCCAGCAGAACTTTCAAACTCAGCGCCCTGTATCTTTCTTTTCCTCAGAGCCTGGATCATGAAATCTTCCTGAGGAATAGGACGAAATACAAGACTATTTAAATGGGCCTTCTCTCCCCAGTAATCCTCATACCTTTCCAGCACCACTTCGCCGTCTCCCCCCCAGTCAAGCAGTTTAAAGGGGCCTGTTCCTGCCGGATGCTGATAAAAATTTTTCCCATACTCTTTCACCGCCTTTGGGCTAACTATCATAGCTGCGGGACTGACTAAGGAATAGAGAAAAGGAACATAGGTACTCTTCAGGGTAAACTTTACTGTGTACTCATCTACAGCCTGGAGCTTATCAATTATCCTTCCAAAAAGATACCTTCCGTAAAAACACTTTTCCTCATAATAGGGGTGGTTGGGGTTAAGCTGCCTCTCGAAGGAAAAAATTACCGCATCAGCATTGAAAGGAGCTCCATCATGGAACCTTATCCCTTCCCTTAAGTGAAAAGTCCACTCTTTACCTTGTTTGTTAGCCTGCCAGGAGCTCGCCAGACAGGGCTGAATAGTTTCATCCTCTGTCGAATATTTTACCAGCGTCTGGTAGATAGCTTTGGACACTTGAATAGAACTGTTATCCAAAGCCAGGTGAGGGTCCAGAGTTTGTACCGGAAAAGCAGTTGCAAAAACAAGGTCTCCTCCAGCTATTGGCTCTTTAGCATAGCTGCCAAGGCCTGTCAGAAGTGTAAAAATCGCTAATATGGTCACCATTCCTTGCTGATATCTCATTTCAGCATCTCCTAAGTTAATATTAAAGGTAAACCTCTTTCATTCACAGCTCAGCAGATATTGTGATGACAAACTGTTCAAGGTAATTACCTTCAGAGCTACAGGGGTCGACGTTGATCATATTATAGCAGCTGAAAGCTATACCTTCTCTTAACTCCTCACTTTCCGGAACTCTCATTTGGTAACCGTCAAGATGAATAAAATTTATCCAGTAGCTGAACAGGTCTTCAGGATTGTTGGATATATGATCAGGAGGGGGGACTAACCGAGGGTCTCCTGCGTGGGGATGGCTGGGTGTGCCCCAAAGACAGGTTGCCCATAATCTGATTTCATCGTCCGAAGCTGACCATCTGGAGGAGTTTTTCGAAAGAAGGCTACTCATCCGCACTGCCGGCCCCAGTGCGCTGTGTGAACTTCCCGTTCCATACAAAATCGTTACGGCGACATTGGAGGCTATTCTCAACACTGGTCCAAGGCTCATGTATCTACCAGGCCTGAAGATATCCCAGATAAGCTCAGTTTCCGATATGCTCACCTTAACCCAGGGGTATTTCTGAACTTGATAAGTGTTGTACATAGCCCAACCGCTGCCTCGTCGTTCAATTGGAACCCCTTCTTTCCATGCTGTCTCTTCTGCACCTGTAGCGATATTTTTTACCACTGCATGAGCCAAAATGTAAATCTTTTCCCCGGGTTGTGCGCTCAATTCGGACAGTAAAATAACATATGTGTACTCGCTGAAACCATTTGCGCCTCCTGCGTCTTCGGGATATTTATAAGGAAAATGACCGGGCGCAACTGGTGCAGACGGTAAATCCTTCCCTGCATAAAGATGGGTTTCAGTCATATACCAGGGATCGTAGCTCTGATACCTGACATATAGGTTTTCATCATTGTTCCAGATGGAAATCTCTCCTACGGAAATGTTCTGTCCGGCGACCAAAGAACTTATATCCGGATCCTCGGCAGTATGAGCGAAGCATACAAGAGAAGTTAAGACAAATGCCCCTATCAGCCCTATCAGTAAGATACCATACCACTTATATACCCTTTCTTTAATCATCTGTCTTTCACCTCTTTTTATCCATTAATGGTTCCTAACTTTAAAAAGTTAAGCAATTAATATGCCAAACCTTCTCTCTTGTAATAATTATTACTGAAAAACCTTTCTGAGCAGAGTCCAACAAGATCAGAAAGATCAGGGAAACAGTGAGGAATGGAAGTTGCATTAAAATGGTGCACTGTCGTTGTGCAAACAAATTTATTTATTTTATTTATATCCCGTGAAGGTGTTTTAGATTGAACGTCGGACAGGCCCAGACTCATCTCTTTACTTCTTTTAGGTTTTTATGGTATGAAAGTTGCCCTATTTGCATATGGTCGAATCTGAGTGCGAGAAGAGGAGGCGGAAGATGCAGAGAAAAGAGAGAAAAGCGGTGAGCGGATTTATACTATTTCTGACTGTTATGGTTTTCCTGCAATATTTAGCCATCCCGGCGATGGCCATGTATCACGAGGTGTATAAATGGGATGGATTAAACTGGACATTAGTGACGGATGGTAAGGCCACAGTGTTTTCCGAAGGAGAAGATGCTCAACAGCTTAGATTTTCCCCTTTAGATTCGGGCTCTTCTGTATATCATTCTTCTAAGGCAGGAAATCCGGGCCAATTTCTTATAGAAAACGTGGTGCAAGTGCATTCTTTCTCTAATAATTCTAATGACTGTTTTTCTAATTGGCATTGTCACTGCAATTGTTGCTACCATCCCTGGATTGAAGTATGGATTAGTGAATCCGAACTCATCTGGGATGTATTTAAGCCTGGCTGTTTTATGGGGAAGGCTTTTATCATTGGAGTCAAATCCTACTTCCCAGTTCAAATACTCTTTGGCTCAGGAACCATCAAAATTCCGGGCGGTTTTGACCTGAGAAATCACACATTCATCTGGAAAGATTGGACGAGGCCCACTACCGGGGAATATATGATGGAAAACATGAAAAGGAAAGATAGCCTGTTCTCCAATAAAAATAAGGAAGGTAGTCCGCCTGACACCATTGATATAAATTATTGGTGGTGTTTTGCCGATGAGAGACCTGACCTTTATGAATGGAACCGAGCTGCCGAACCGGTCCCGGTGGAAAATAACGTCGGTCCTAATCCTGATCAGTGGAAACGAGCTTCAGATATGAACGGTCAGGTAATTGCTATCCCAGATATTGATGTTTGGAAGTACCTGGCATTCTTTGAAAATATCAAGGTAGAAAATTCTGATTCAGAAGGAAAATATTTTGAACAATTTAGCATCACCGTTGCTCCTACCCTATAAGTATACAGGAAGGGAACAACTTCGTGCAACATTGGCAAAAAACAAGCGAAAAGATGAAAGGAGGTGAACAATAATGAAAAGGCTAATAATTTTAGCTTTGGTGGCCTCTCTGGTGGGATTAGGCATACCAGCTCTGGCAGCGTACCATCAGGTTTATACACCTGCTGATAGTGGCTGGAGAACAGCAGGACATACCGAATGCGAGATGTTCTCCGAGGATTCCGATGGAGACGTCTATCAGTGGCAGTCGGCTGAGGGCGCTGAAGTCGGTTCTGAGCCATATAAGAATCCGACGGTTCACGGACCAATACAATTTGACATCATCAACCATGCCCACGTGTTCCCATGGATTGACGCAGATATCACTGAGACTCATCTGACCTGGGATATATTCCAACCAGGAGATTATATGGCCAAGACCTTCATCATCCAGCTTAGGGCTAACTGTCCTGTTCAGATACACCTTGGAGGTGGAACCTGGGACGTACCTGCGGAGTTTGTAGGAGGAAAGGAGAATGGCCATATCCTGCCTGGTCCGTTCACAAAGGAGGGTGACGATGAAATGATCGGGGATAAGATAAGAGAGTATAGCCTCCTGGGAAAGGACGAAATCTCCGGTACCCCTCCGGATGAGATCGAGGTTAGGTACTACTGGTATACGGCATACGGTGAGAAGCCTGATACTAGCACAATTAGCGATGAGGAGTTCGCTGATATGCCCCCCAAAGAGGATTGGCCCCTGGGAAGGGATCTGAACTGCGAGAGCATCACTATTCTGGACACCGAGGAACTGCATGAAGAGGGCCAGACCCATATCGTGTTCTTTGAGGACTTGGATGTGGAAGCATGTGATTCGGAAGGTAAATACGTGGATCTATTTGCTATTACCATCACTCCTGATCCATAAGGAACTTTCTGAAGTGGATGTCAGAAAGGGCCAACTGTAAACAGTTGGCCCTTTTCACCATCTGCGCATAATTTTAAAAAGAAGAAGCAGGAGGGGAAAACTTGAAAAAGAATAGATTATTTGTTTTACCTTGTTTCTTTGTATTTTTTATCTTAATCAGTGCTACGATGGTATTCTGCCAGGTTTCTTTTACCGTCTCTCCTTTGATTCAAGAACTTACGGTATCCCCGGGAGTAACGAGAGATTTTCGTCTTACTGTCTTTACCGGTCACAGTAAACAGCCAGAGATGCATTTTCTCGTCTACCCTGCTGACTTTATTCTCAACAGAGATGGTAAAATTAATTTTTTTGAACCAGGCAGCATAAAAAGGTCTGCTGCTCCCTGGATAAAGATTGATCCAGCCGAATTTACTATGAAGCCCGGTGAAACAAAAGATGTTAAGGTTAAGCTAACAGTTCCACGGAATGTGTCAGGAGGGTATTATACTGCTATTCTCGTGCAGCTTCTTCCAGAGATTCCTCCGGAAATGAAAATCGGTACCGTCCGCACCTGGAGAATGGCATCGATATTAGAACTTACGGTCATCGGGTGGGAAAAGTCAAGGGAGCAGGTCAGCATTTCCAGTTTAAAGGTTGAATCCTCCTCTGAGGAAAAAGGTTTAACTTTTGTTGTTACGGTAGAGAACAAAGGGGATGTACACACCAGGGGAGAGGGGAATTTAGCAATA
>QMPZ01000088.1 GCA_003648815.1 Candidatus Aerophobota bacterium
CTTTTGCCTCAAACTCCAGAAACTTTCTTACCCTCTTTTCTTTTACTTTACTTAAAAAGCTTCTTATTTGAGAGGAGCTTGCAGGATCAATTAAAACATCAATGTCTTCAAGCTCAATTCTCATACTCTGAAGGACATATCCCATAGCCATTTTTAAAACCTGGTGGGGGCTATCCTCTACACAGTGTAAAAGCACTTCCTTTCCATTGTGAACGGTAACCCCTACAGGATACCCTTGTTCTGCCACCCCAAGACATACATTCAAAAAATTAGTGGCCAGCTTATCCTGGGATATAGGTCCTTTTGCCCTTATATCATAAATTATATGTACACCCTGTCCTGCCTCCTGAAAGAACTCTTTTACCATCAGTTTCCCCTGTCTCGCTGTAGCTTTCCAGTCCATATGGTGCAAACTATCACCCGGTACATACTCCCTGGTGTCAGCATATTCTATGCCAGGTCCTTTAAATGGAATAGGAACCTCTCCTGCCCCACCTCTTCCTCCTCTCAGTAAAAACAGTGCTGCCTGAATTAGAGGTACTATTACTCGGGGAAAAACTTTAAGCTCCAGATTAAAAAAGATACCTGCCTTCTTTCTGGTTAATTTATGCGGGCCGAAAACGTCTGCTTTTACTCTATCGGTCGTATAATCTCCTGAAATATCCGATGAAAGCAAAAGCTCAAGTGCATGTTCACCCTTTTTTAGTTGATTGGGTTTTATTCTGACCTGGCTGAAAGGAGAAGACAAGATCACCGGTAGGTCTGTGGTAACCTGGCAGGATAAATTAACAGTTTTTTCTTTGCCGGCGATTAAAACCTCTTTTATGGGATTTGAGCCTATTTTGACTAACTGATTTATGTTACCCGCAGCTTTTTTAACCTTTGTATAATCATAAAAAATAAACCCTGTAAACACTAAGGTTAAGGCTACCAGAAATATATCCACAAATAAAGCTGCAAGTGCTGCGCAGCCTAAAGTAACAAGAAAAACTTTAATGCCTCTCTCAGTGAGAAATTGAGTGCAAAATCTCATTCTTTTTTAACCGGTGTCTCCCTCAGTGCTTCCTGAATAAGAGCTTTCTCTGATACATCTTCCATTTCTGCCTCGGGAGCTAAAATGATTCTGTGAGCAAGAACAAAAGGAGCTACCACTTTCACATCATCGGGTATCACGTAATCTCTTCCCTGCAGGTACGCTCTTGCCCTTGCTCCCTTAAAAAGCCATATGCTTGCCCGGGGAGATGGTCCCATGCGTACGAAATCTTTTTTTCTTATCGCATCAGTTAAGCTTACAATATACTCTTTTACTCTGCCGGAAACGTGAACTTTCTTCACTTTGTCTATTTCTCCCAAAAGCTCCTCAAGCTTTGCCCTCACCGCTATCTCAGATGCCTCAAGCTCATCAATGCGCGAGATTATCTCCTTCTCTTCCGCAAAAGAAGGATACCCAACATCCACCTTAAAGGAAATGCGATCTATCTGAACCTCGGTTAAAGGATACGTCCCTGCGCCTCCAAAGGGAATTTGGGTGGCAATGACCATGAAGGGTCGGGGCAGAGGAAACGTTTCTCCTTCAATGCTTACCTGCCGCTCCTGCATCACCTCAATCAGTGCCGCCTGGCATTTGGGGGTTGCTCTATTTAGCTCATCGCAAAATAAAACATTGGTAAAGACAGGACCTTTCCTTATGTGAAAGGTAGCATCCTTGGGGTTAAACACAGATGTTCCTACAATATCTGCTGGCAAAAGGTCAGGTGTCATCTGGATGCGACGAAACGAAGCTCCTATAGCCCGGGCAAAACAGCTTGCTATAAACGTTTTTCCTACACCGGGGGTTCCTTCCAGCAGGATATGTCCCTCGGACAACAGGGCAATAAAGAGAGTCTCAATGATGTTTCTTTTTCCCACCACTTCTTTTGCTACCTCATCAAAGATGCCTTGCAAAATTTCAGGATGTTTGTGCTGCAATTTATCATTCATTAAAACGCTCCTTTTTTAGTTTCACTAAGGTATTTTTATCCCAGGCAGGATGCCGCTTTAAAATAGCCTCAATATCCTCATCTTCCACAACCTTCCTCTTTTTAACCTTTAGCCACAAAACAGCTATCACCAGGACAAGAAACAGGGAGTAGCGTATCTCAAAGCGTGATGTAATCTGGTAGAGCGCGATCATGGTACTTTGCATTTTTGCAAGAAGACCTTTGGGGTGATGTGAGGTATCAATGAATATCTTTTTATCCTGAGTTATAGTTTGCAGCAGTTTCTCATTTTCTTCCTCACCCAGCATGGAGTTGATAAACAGGCTCGAATCAGCGATAAGGTAGATTTTTCCTGCACCATAGGTTATCTCAGCTACCATGGGAAACGGTCCTTCCTGCCCGGCACTGGCTTCATCCTGCACCAAGCTATCACGGGAAATGCTAAACGAGCTGGAGGTAGCAAACACCCTTCCCTCACCCCGTTCAACTTGCAGGAAGGTCGGGAAGTTGAACATTAAACTTTTGATATCAGCAAGCGGCCCGGAAAAATCCACCGATTTTACCAGGACAGATGATTTTCCTCGAAAAAGAGGGTCTATGACCAGCTGATGTGAAAAACGAGTTTTTAATCCCAGCCCTTCCAGAATAAGGTTGCCCGAGCCAAAATCATCGGTTAAAATGAGCAAGCCACCTGCTCGAAGGTATCTCTCGATAGATGCTATTTCTCGCGCACTGTAGCTTCCCGAAGGGCCAATGATAAAAAGACAAGTTTCTGCGGGAAAAGCGACAAAATCAATATCCGAAATGTAGCTAAGCGATGAGCCTTGCGTTTTTTCCTGAAATGTTTTCAGTCCATTCCAGAAGGGATTGTCCAGGTGAAAATCATCATTAGGAGGCAAAAAGCGTATGAGAAAAGCAATCACCACTCCTGCCAGAAGACATCCAAGTATAAATGCTTTTTTCATCTTTTTTGTTCTCTTAGCTTTTCCAGAGCCTGCTTTGCCTTTTCTTCTCCTGGAGGTTTTTCGGATGCGTACAAAAACTTTTCAGTCTCACGTGAGATAAGCTCAAAATATCTTCCTTTTTCTCCTAACCTATCTTTGACCACATTAAGGTATTCCCTGATGGTATCTGCAGGAGCCTGCCTGATACCGGTAAGGGAAGCTACCACATCTACTGCCTCGCTGTATATTAAAGCTAAACCGATGAGCTTTCTTTCCTCAGCTACTTTTCTTTCTGGTGGTATTTTTTTCCTCTCCTCTAACAGCTCCTCTTTTCTCTTAACCTCTTTTTTTCTTCTGGAGGCTACACCAACAAAGAGAAAAAGAAGCCCAATAAAGGGAGAAAGTGTCAGTGGGTTAATCACCAAAACTTTTCTTTCCTCACTTAAAGGCAAAACCCAGGCCTCCTGTGGGTGCAAAAAAATCGTTACCCGCTCCCATCCGGAAAAGTGTAACAGAGAAAAAGGAAGCCTCACCTGAAAGCTTTTTTCCTCAACAGTGGTTGTTACGCTTTCCTCTTCTGTCATTACCCGTAGCATTGCGTTCTTCATGCTCCCATTCTCAAGGAAAACTTCCCCTTGAAGCTTTAAGGGGAAAGGAGCAACCACCACCCGTGGCACATTAACCACCATAAAGGGCAGTTTGTAGGATACGGGAATATTTATGGTAAAGCTTGCAGGTGAAATAATTCCCCGTGCCGGGGTAAAAATGGTTACAGGAAAACTTTTTCCTCCATCTGCAGGCAAAGAAAGCTCAGTTTCAAACCTACCTTCCTCATCCGTTGATAGCTCAGTTATCTTTTCTGCTACCTGCAGCCTCACTGGATAATTTGCCAGAGGGGCGTCCTCTAATCTGATCTCACCTTGCAGCGTAAAGGGTAAAACAGGATACACCGGCTTTTGATAGCGTGCGGTAATCTGGGGCGTGTAGAAAAAAGGCTCAAGCAAAACCTGCTTTGATGTTGATGGATAGAATGCTTCTTTATCTTCCCCTTTTGGAGAAAAAGAGGCAAACAAAGATACATTTTTTTTGTACAGAAAGGGAAAATCTATCCGTTTCTTAAATTGACCATCCTCATCTGTAGAAAGGCTTACAAGTTTTTCGTTTTCCAGAAAAATATCCACCTCTCTTCCCCCTAAAACCCCTCCTGCCTCTCGCTTTAACTTCCCGTAAACTTCAAAGCTTCCCCCAGGCAAAACACTTCTCTCGTCAACCGATATCTCTAAAAAGGTAGCCTCCAGCCTTTTTCCTTCCTGCACCTTACGGTAAAGACTTTGTATCTTATGTTTATAGTCCTCTTTCAGTTTATGCAAAGGCTCGATTTTTTCTCGCACCCTATCAGCAAGAGCACCTATCCTTCTCCTCAGCTCATCAACTGCTGCGTTTAGATTATCAAGGTCTCGTTCTGCCTTTAAAAGAGTTTCCCAACTTGCCTTCAATGTTTCCCCCGCCTTCTCAATCTCTCCCTGGCACAGAAGATGCTCGGCAGAATCTATATCCTCTCTTATTATCTTTAGCTTATCTGTCACTTGCTGGATAAGCTCATTAAAGCGAGCA
This sequence comes from Candidatus Aerophobota bacterium, assembly GCA_003648815.1. Taxonomy (GTDB): domain Bacteria; phylum Aerophobota; class Aerophobia; order Aerophobales; family B47-G16; genus B47-G16. The sequence continues at coordinate 4,538 of QMPZ01000088.1, forward strand.
AAGATATGGCGCACCGGCTCAGGGACATAGGAAAGAAGGCTCTTTGCAAGCTCAGATGATGCTTCATCCCACCTTCCCTCAAGCTGCAATCTTACAACCTCTCCATAAAAAGCTACAAGTTGGTGAGGGAAAAAAGCCTCCTCTTTTATCTCGGCAGGGTTTTTATGGCGGGGAAAATCCTGGGCAAAGCCGGGAGAAAAAAATGCTCCAAGCAAAAAAGAAAGTATGAGCAAAGCTCCTGGAATTAATCCCTTTCTCATTTTCCTTCTGGCAATCTCTTAGCTTCTTCTATTAGCATTACCGGGATATCATCTTTTACCGGGTATATCAGCCTGCATCTATGGCAAATAAGACTTTCCTCTTTTTGACCACATTTGTATTCAAGTTCACCTTTGCACTTAGGACAGACAAGAATTTCTAATAATTTTTCATTTAAAGCCATCTTTATCACCTCTTAATGAGTTAAAATCTCCATCACCTTTCTTGCCACAACAAAACAAAAAACAACAAAAAGCCCAAGGGCAACAGGATCTATCCGTAAGGGAGTGATAAGTTTTCTTCTGGGACGAAGAATTTCCACTAAGGCAAGATACTCTATGGTGAAAACTGATATGTAAACATCAAGTCTTTCCTCCCCTCCCCCGGCAAAAATAGCCACAGTGAAAAAAAGAAAAGCTGTCAGTAGAATAATAAAAAGAATATGTCTATCCATTTATCTTCTCTTTTATCTCAAACACCGCCTTAATCCATTTCCCCTCCCTTTTTTCCTCTAAAATTTTTACCGGCATTTTGCTAACCTGACAAATTGCACAGGCAGCTAAGCTTGCCGCAGGTGAGCCTAATACCCTGGTAAATCTTGGCGCATCTATATTAAACTTTATATTTTTTGCCCGCAAAAAAACCTTATTTTTCTCAAAGTTAACCTGGACTTTTGATGTAAATTCAGAAAAATCAACTAAAAGATAGCCTATCACGTTTTCCAAGCGGGGCAAAAAATTCTCTAAGGAAAGATCTTTATTTTCAACCTCCTCTTTCTCCTCTTCAATAATTCCAGAGGTGGCAACAACATCTGAGCCGGGAGGATAAATGAAAAGACCAGGATGCCCATCTACACTGGAAATTATCCTTTTTGGAACATCAGTTATTTTGTTAATCTCAGGATAGCTGGGATTTGCTGACAAAGGGCAAAAAACATAAACTTTTCCTTCTTTTGCTGGTAGGTAGATTGCTTTTTCTACCGCTGTAAACTCCTCCAACAAAGCTTCAATATTAGCAACAGAGCCTGAAATCATACCTTTAACTACCTGGTGAGGAACAAGATATTCAGGAAAGATAAGAACCACACACCCTAAAACGCAGAAAGAAAGCCCTATCGCAGTCAAGGGAACACTTAATATTACAAAATAAGAAAAGGTAGCTAAAATACTTCCAAATCCAACCAACCCCAACCCTACAGCTTTAAATGTATTCACTCGCCATTCCTTTCTCTTGCTTAATTATACCTAAAAAAACTTAATCTGTAAACTCTCCGCATCAACACATCACCTCCCTGGCACCCTCCAATGCATTCACACATATACGCATTCATGCATTTACATTTGAGAATTTCCCCATCCCAGCCTCTCTTTACAACAAAATATGTCACCTTTGTCCTGGAAGAGGTGCTCAAAGACGCAGAAGAAGAAAAAGAAGAGCAAACCTTTATTCCGGAAGAGGAAGAAGAGGTAAAAAAACAGACTAAGAGTCCTCGGTTACCTTGACTGAAAATTCCCGCGGTGTAGTCACGAAAGATGTATCACCTTGGAGTGTGGCTATTGGTGTCCCAGCTAAGTTCCAATCCCTCTTGGATGGCTCCTCAAACTTTTATCCCAACCGATCAACCGATTCAACCGACCAACCGAATTTGACACCCACTTCATATAATGCTATACTCTCTTCTGGATAAAACCAGATGAACAAAGGCATTAGAGGAAAAAGTGATAAAAATCAGTTATGATAAAGAAGGTGACGTTTTGGAAAACAGTGATTATGTGGAAGAATCAGGTTTAATTTTAGATTATGATAAGAATGGTAACATAATAGCTATAGAGATTGTTTCCTTCTCAAAAAGGGCAGGTAAAAATGAGCTGGTAAAGGATATCGCTACCTGATAAGATAAATTGATGAACGGAAGGTAAGTCAAACATTGAACGTAGAAC
>QMPZ01000089.1 GCA_003648815.1 Candidatus Aerophobota bacterium
GACTTTCTTGTATTTTATTATATAATTAAAACCAAAATCCCATCTGGCGGGGCGTGGCGCAGCCTGGCAAGCGCACTTGCTTTGGGAGCAAGGGGTCGTGAGTTCAAATCTCACCGCCCCGACCCAAGAAGCTTGTTTAACACACTATAGAGATCGTTTCCTTAATTTCCCTTGAGTGTACGTCCTATTATCCCAGTTTATATAAACGCGCCTGTAGCTCAGTTGGATAGAGCAGCGGACTTCTAATCCGCGGGTCGGGAGTTCGAGTCCCCCCAGGCGCGCCAATAGAAGCGGGGGTAGCTCAGCTGGTAGAGCATCGGCCTTCCAAGCCGATGGTCGCGGGTTCGAATCCCGTTCCCCGCTCTAAGCTAGCTAAAGACGTAGCTTAGTGGGCTCGGTGAGCGTAGCTCAGCTGGTTAGAGCACTGGACTGTGGATCCAGTTGTCGGGGGTTCGAATCCCCTCGCTCACCCTGCATATAGGTGGGTTGTTAGCTCAATTGGTAGAGCAACGGACTCTTAATCCGTAGGTTACAGGTTCGAGTCCTGTACAACCCACCAGTGCGGGAATAGCTCAGTGGTAGAGCATCACCTTGCCAAGGTGAGGGCCGCGGGTTCGAATCCCGTTTCCCGCTCCTTATTCTCTTGGGTGCGAGGGTGGCGGAATTGGTAGACGCGCTAGACTTAGGATCTAGTGAGGCAACTCGTGCGGGTTCAAATCCCGCCTCTCGCACCAAGCCAAATAAAAAGATTAAAAGTTGGTGTGCGGATTTATTTTTTTATATGTAGGCCTTCCAAGGTATGGGAATCTTAATAAAAGGGGAGTATAGATTCTTAACTTCTTTGAGGGAAACGACACTTGGGAAACATAGGCTTCCGCCCATTCCTTCGGAATGACCCCCTCAACGCTTCGCTGCTCCCCCTTTATTAAACTCCTATATTTCAGGAAAAGCAAGTGCTGGTCTTGCAAGTATTACCTTAGGGAGGATTAAAATATGCAGGTGGTTGTGGAGAAAAGGGAAGGAGCAGAGTTCAGCCTAAAGGTCGAGATGCCAAAGGAGAAGGTAAGGGAGGAATTTTCTCGAGCATTTCGCAGGTTAGTTAAAGATACACAAATCCCGGGATTTAGAAAGGGAAAAATTCCTCGTAAGATATTTGAGAGAAGATTCGGCACTCAGATAATCCGGGAAGAGGCGATGAAAGGACTTTTCCCCCAGGTATATGAGGAAATAGTAAATGAGCATAAGTTAGTCCCCATCGTGGACCCGGAACTTGAGATCATTCAGCTTGCTGAAGATAAACCCCTCATCTTGAGGGTTAATCTAATAACCAGACCAGAGACGAAGCTGGGCAAATACAGAGGGATCAAGATTAAGGCAAGGAAGACGGACGTCCTGGACGATGAGGTAACGGTGGCACTAAGGGAGCTGCAGAAGCAATATGTTGATTATGTTTCCGTGGAAGGAAGAAGAGAGGCAAGGGAAGGTGATCGACTGATCCTGGACTGGCAGGCCTTTTTTGAGGGAGAAAAGCTACCCGAAGAAAAAGGGGAAGACAGCGTTCTTCAATTAAACTCAAATATACTTCCCAAACCTTTATTTGAGGGTTTAATAGGCTCGAAGGTGGGCGAGCACAAAAGGATAGAAGTTCAATTCCCACCCGAGCATCCTCGAAAGGATTTTGCTGGCAGAAAAATAACCTTCCAGATTACAGTAAAGGAAATAAAGGAAGAGGTGTTCCCCCCGCTTGATGATGAATTCGCCAAAAACTTAAATTTTAAAGATTTGAAGAGCTTAAAAGAACACCTCCGAGAGAATATAAAAAGGGCAAAGGAAGAGCGGGAAAGAAGAAGGATAAGAGAGGAGATAGTAAAAAGAGTGGTGGATGATGCGCAAATAGAAATCCCCCCGTCCCTGGAGAGGAAAAAGGTAGAGGAAAGGATTGAGAGACTGAAGCAGGATTTAAAAAACCAGGGACGCTCACTACAGGATTACTTAGAGGAGGAAGGACTAAAGGAAGAGGATCTTCGAGAAAGAATTAAATCAAGGGTAAGGGAAGAACTGAAGACCTTTTTCGTATTGGAGGCCATCGCCGAAAAGGAGAAGATTCATGTCAGCGAAGAGGAACTGGAGACAAGGTTAAGGTCTGCTACAGGAGGGCAAAGGGAGGAAAAAATAAGAAAGTTAAAGGCTCGCCTTTCTAAGGAAGGCAGGCTAGACTCCATAGTTGGGCAGATGAGAATGGAAAAGGTAATTGATTTTTTATATAGGGAAGCTGAAATAAATCTTAATTAATATCGACAGCTTAACTATTTTAGTTAAGGAGAGAAAAAATGACGTTGGTTCCTATAGTTATAGAGAGGACAGCCAGAGGGGAGAGGGCATATGACATTTATTCCCGCTTGCTTAAGGACAGAATAATCTTTATAGGGCAGCCTATAGATGATAACGTGGCTAACACGGTGATCGCTCAGATGCTTTTTCTGGAAGTTGAGGATCCCAACAAGGACATATATCTTTACATTAACTCCCCTGGAGGACTGGTAACGGCGGGGTTGGCCATTTACGATACTATGCAGTATGTAAAGCCTGACATATCCACTATTTGCATGGGACAGGCGGCCAGCGCAGCGGCCCTGCTTTTAGCTGCAGGAACTCCTGGAAAAAGGATGAGCCTGCCTAACGCCAGCATTTTAATTCACCAACCCATGGGAGGGGCACAGGGACAGGCCACTGACATAGGAATTCAGGCTCGCCAAATCCTCAGAATTAAGGACAGACTAAACAGGATCTTCGTAAAACACACCGGACAGCCCTTAGAGAAAATTGAAAGGGATACAGACAGGGATTTTTATATGACCGCAGAAGAAGCCAAGGAATACGGAATTATCGATAAGGTAATTGAAAAAAGAAAATAACGAATTTCCCTTCCCATAGATACTTCCTTAACTTAAACCCTTGGCATCGCATATATCTTAAGTTATAGGAGCTTGCATAATGAGCACACAGGGAAAAATAGTTAAGGTCTCCGGTCCCTTAGTGATAGCAGAGGGAATTCCTGGAGCACGTATGTACGATGTAGTCAGAGTTGGCAGAGAAAGGCTTATCGGAGAGGTCCTGGAGATAAGAGGCGAGAAGGTCTCCATTCAAGTTTATGAGGAGACGGGCGGACTCAAACCTGGTGAGCCGGTAGAATCAACCTATCAGCCTCTTTCGGTGGAACTTGCCCCGGGTCTTCTGGGAAATATCTACGATGGAATACAGCGCCCTTTAGATTTGATCAGGGCAGAAAGAGGAGATTTTATCGAACGCGGAATTGAGATGAAAGCCATTGATAGAGAAAAGGAATGGGAATTTGAACCGAGGGTAAGGGAGGGAGAAGAGGTAACAGCAGGAGATATCCTGGGGACAGTTCAGGAGACAGAAATAGTTGAACATCGCATTATGGTTCCCTTCGGAATAAAGGGAAAAGTGGTGAGGATTCACTCAGGAAAAGCAAAAGTAGAGGATGTAGTGGCGGTAATTAAAACCCCGCAAGGGGAAGAAAAAAAGATCTGTATGCTTACCAGGTGGCCGGTGAGGAAAATGAGGCCTTACAGACAGCAACTGGCTCCCAAAGAGCCCTTAATCACCGGCCAAAGGGTCATCGACACCTTCTTTCCCATAGCCAAGGGAGGGACTGCCTGCATACCCGGCCCCTTTGGGAGCGGCAAGACGGTCATCCAGCACCAGCTATCCAAATGGGCAGACGCGGACATCATCATCTTTGTAGGATGTGGTGAACGTGGTAATGAGATGGCTGACGTGCTGAGGCAATTTCCCAAGTTAAAGGACCCCAGAACCGGCAAGTCCTTGATGCAAAGGACTATCTTGATCGCCAACACCTCCAATATGCCGGTAGCTGCCCGGGAATCCTCCATTTACACGGGCATAACCTTGGCGGAATACTATCGAGATATGGGATATAACGTTGCCTTGATGGCTGATTCCACCTCCCGGTGGGCTGAGGCTCTAAGAGAAATGTCAGGCAGGCTTGAGGAAATTCCAGGAGAAGAAGGCTATCCAGCTTACCTTTCCTCAAGGCTGGCTGAGTTCTATGAAAGAGCAGGAAGGGTAATCTGCTTAGGAAAGGATGGACGAGAGGCAAGCCTGACAGCTATTGGAGCTGTATCTCCTCCAGGAGGAGACCTTTCCGAACCGGTAACCCAGGCCACCTTGAGGGTGGTAAGGGTCTTCTGGGCTCTGGTATCCGAGCTTGCTTACCAAAGACATTTTCCAGCCATACACTGGCTGCGCAGCTACTCTCTTTATATTGATAACCTCAGGGATTACTTTGCTAAGGAGGTCGCTTCTGACTGGATGGATTTGAGAAATCGTGCCATAGCTCTTCTCCAAAGAGAAGATGAGTTAAAGGAGACGGTAAGACTGGTGGGATTGGACGTCTTATCGGATGAGGATAGAATAGCTATGGAGACAGCTCGTTCTTTAAGGGAGGATTTCCTTCAGCAATTTGCCTTTCATGAGGTGGACACCTACAGCCCGATAAAGAAACAGTATTTGATGCTCAGAGTAATCCTTAAATATTATGATTTATCGCTGCAGGCCTTGAAAAGAGGAGCTTCCTTAGACAAACTTATCTCTCTTCCTGTAAGGGAAGATATAGCAAGGATGAAATACATTCCCAACGAAAATGTGGAAAGGGAGATAGGAAGGATAGAACAGAAATTGAAAGATGAGATTGAGGAGTTAGTCAAGGTAAAAATATCTTGATGGAGAACCCAACATGCCAGTAACAGAATACACCAAAGTAAAGGAACTATTTGGCCCTTTAATGCTGGTGGAGAAGGTATCGGATGTCGCCTATGAGGAACTGGTGGAAATTGAACTGTCCAATGGAGAAAGAAGAAGAGGAAGAGTGCTTGAGATAAGTTCGGATGCTGCATTGGTACAACTTTTTGAGCGATCTGTCGAGCTGGGAACCGACCAGGCCAAGGTGAAATTCCTGGGCAGAGGTATTCAGTTGGGCGTATCTGAGGACCTGTTGGGAAGGGTATTTGATGGATGGGGAAGACCTCGAGACGGAGGACCTCCCATAATCCCTGAAAAGAGATTGGATATAGCGGGAAGGCCGATCAATCCAGAAGCCCGTGCTTATCCGGTTGAGTTCATTCAAACAGGAATATCAGCTATAGATGGGCTTAACACCCTTTCCAGAGGACAGAAGCTGCCTATTTTCTCTGGCTCAGGCCTGCCGCACATTCAACTGGCCGCCCAGATCACCCGACAGGCAAAGGTGCTGGGAAAAGAAGAAGAATTCGCCGTCGTCTTCGCTGCTATGGGAATAACCTTTGAGGAAGGAAACTTCTTTATCTCCGATTTCGAGAAAAGCGGGGCGATGGAGAGGGTAACCCTCTTCCTCAACTTAGCTGATGACCCAGTCATCGAGAGAATAGCTACTCCTCGAATGGCCTTAACCTGCGCTGAATATCTGGCTTTCGAGAGGGATATGCATATCCTGGTCATTCTGATCGATATGACCAATTACGCCGAGGCCTTAAGAGAAATATCCGCTGCCCGACGGGAGGTTCCTGGAAGAAGGGGATATCCTGGCTACCTTTACACTGATCTTGCCACCATTTATGAGCGGGCAGGAAGAATTAGAGGGAAAAAGGGGTCCATCACCTTAATACCCATTCTTACCATGCCCGATGACGATAAGACCCACCCCATACCTGACCTTACCGGCTACATCACCGAAGGGCAGATAATGCTTCAAAGAAGTCTCCATCAAAAGGGAATTTATCCTCCAATTAACGTGCTTCCCTCTCTTTCCCGTTTAATGGATCAGGCAGTGGGGAAGGGTAAGACCCGTGAGGATCACCGGGAGCTTTCCAATCAGCTCTACGCTGCCTATGCTCAGGGAATGGAGATCAGGGAAATGGCTCTGGTTATGGGAGAGGCAAGTCTCAGCGAGATGGACAGGAGATACCTCGAGTTTGCCGATGAATTTGAACGAAAGTTCGTCGCACAAGGAGAAAATGAGGACAGGTCAGTTGAGCAGACCCTGGACATTGGCTGGCAGCTCCTCAGGATGCTTCCCAGAAGTGAACTGAAGCGGGTGAGAGATGAGTATATAGAGAAGTACTACGCAACTTAGACGCCTTCTTTCAACGAAAGTATTCTGAAAAATCTTGTAAAAGTAGTAGCAGCAAAACCATAACATCCCCTGCTTTACCCTCGGCAACTTGATATTGAGGCTTGTTGAGCTTAAAAAAAATCTAAATAAGTTCTCCCCTTTGTCTTAACCTTCCTGTCCATTTTCTCACCGGATTGGAAAATGTCTTACAAAGCTTTACCATCTTTCTTATGCTATTCTGTCTTTTGTCCGTCTTAATCAGCCTTTTCTCGCTCAAAGTCTTTCTGGCAGCGATGTCCATTGGGTCTTGACAAATATTAAGAATGTATTATAATATTAATGTAATATTGTCAAACAATCCGGAGTAAAAAATTATGCGAGCAGTAAGGCGAACGACGCTACCTGTTCTGGTAGCTGAAGAGATCAGGCGAGACATCATTCGCGGAAAATTAAAACCAGGTAGCAGGCTTCCCACTGAAAAAGAACTGAGTAAACAGTTAGGGGTAGGCCGTCCTACAGTAAGGGAAGCTTTAAGAATACTGGA
>QMPZ01000090.1 GCA_003648815.1 Candidatus Aerophobota bacterium
ATCCTAAGTTCACCCAGAAACTGGAGGATGCCCTTATCTTTTTTCTTTTCCAGCAGCTCATAGAAAAAAGATAAGGGCCACTAACAACCTTGAAAGATTCAATGAAGATAAGAAGAAAGAGGATGATAAGGATATTCCCCAATGAGGAAGCCTGTCTTCGTCTTATCTGTGCTCTTTGTATAGAACAAAATGAGGAATGGCGGGCCGGAAGAAGATAACAGAGATGTGAGCCTCTTTATGAGGGAGAAAATGAAGTCCTTAAGGTTGAGCCGGAAAAGGGGGTGGTAACAGTCTAAATTTTCTAAAGAAAGAGACTTTAAGGTTAAAAAAGGTACTTTTAAGGCTCACAGAGGGGTATTTTGGTGTAAGGGCAGAGCTATAGCTAAAAGGTTTTTTGAAAGAGCAAAGGTAATGAGGAGAACTTGTTCAACTTTTCTCCTCAGTTATATTTTCCTTATCCTGGAGGAAATTTACAGAAAATTTTGGACTTGACAAAAAAAGGAGATTTAGATGTCTACTCGACAAACAAAAATATTAAACTGGTCTAAAAAAGCACCGGGAATCTGGAGCAGTATCATTGGTAGCCCCGAAGCCTTTACACCTTTCTCAGCTATAAATGTGAAACCAGCTCTTCAGGCACTAAAGAAACGAGAAAATACACCATTTCCTTTTAATCCGGACTCTATCAAGGTTGATATTATTTCTTCTAGGATAATTATACGTCTGCCTTTAAAGGAGGATGAAAAAATCTTTGGTTTTGGACTTCAATTTATGAGAATTAACCACCGAGGTAGAACTAGATATTTACGTGTAAATAGCGACCCAAAGATAGATACAGGTGAAACCCATGCTCCTGTGCCATTTTATGTGTCAAGTCGAAACTATGGAGTACTTATAAACACTTCAAGGATTGTCACAATCTATTGCGGGTCCTGTGTTCGTAAGGACAGTAAGTATTCATCTATTATTAGGGACCGTAACACAGATCCTCTATGGATGGCAACACCTATATCAGATTCAGTAGAGATAATGATTCCCGGAAACGGTGTTGAGATATTTATTTTCAGTGGCAATACTGTTCTGGATGTGGTGGAACGCTACAATCTGTATTGCGGTGGTGGAGCTTTACCTCCACGCTGGGGATTAGGTTTCTGGTATCGTATGCCTACAAATTTCAATGCCGAACAGATAATTAGAGAAGCCGAGGAGTTGCGGAAGCGGGATTTTCCTTGTGATGTGATCGGCTTGGAACCTGGTTGGCACAGTAAAAGTTATCCTACCTCATACGAATGGTCTAAAGAACGATTTCCTCAACCTGCAGAATTCATTGACAAGCTAAGATCAAAAGGATTCAGGGTTAACCTTTGGGAAAACCCTTATGTTTCCCCTTCTTCTAAAATATACCCTAAATTAAAGCCTTTATCCGGGTCCCATACTGTTTGGGGAGGTATTGTTCCGGATTATTCATTGCCTGAAGCTCGAGAAATACTTAAAGCCCAGCATACCAGGGAGCATATTTCCCTTGGAGTATCAGGCTATAAATTAGATGAATGCGATGGAAGTGAGCTGACAGATAATTCTTGGATTTTCCCCGCTCATGCAACATTCCCATCTGGTCACGATGGAGAACAGATGCGCCAGGTCTACGGTCTAATCTTGCAAAAGATGATAACAGATATATTTCATGAACGTAACATAAGGACATATGGATTAGTACGAGCGTCCACAGCAGGTGCATCATCTTTACCTTATGTGCTCTACTCAGATCTATATGATCATCGCCAGTTTGTTCGTGCATTATGCAATTCTAGTTTTAGTGGTTTATTATGGACACCAGAAGTCCGCGAGGCAAAAAGTTCGGAAGAATGGGTCCGCCGAATACAGGTAGCCTGCTTTTCACCGTTGGCCATGCTCAATGCTTGGAGTAGTCAGATGAAACCATGGTCATTTCCTGAGGTAGAACCGATTGTTCGCAAGTATATAAAGCTCAGAATGCAGCTCATACCATATTTTTATTCTGCATTTGCACGCTACCACTTTGATGGAACACCTCCTTTTAGAGCTATGGCGCTTGAGGACGATTTAAGTAAGACGGATGCTGCTGAGATAGATGATCAGTACATGGCGGGAGATTCGATACTCGTGGCGCCCTTATTTGGCAGCGAGAGAGCCCGAGAGGTCTTTTTGCCGGAAGGCATCTGGTACGATTTTGAGACAGGTGAACGGTTTAGAGGTGGTCAAGTGATCCAGGTGTCCGCGGGATTGGAAAAAATCCCCCTTTTTGTTCGCAATGGCGGTATTATTCCCATGATGCCTGCTCTTTCTCACGTCCCACAGACAGGTGAACCAGTACCTCTGGAGATTCGCCACTACGGCACTGTCTCTGGGAATTTTAAATTATTTGATGATGATGGTGAATCATATGCATATGAAAAAGGTTTTTATCGATGGAGAATCCTCGAAGTAAAAGTCTTACCTGATGGTAAAAAGCAAGGAAGTATTTCAAAAGTAGAGGATGGTTGGAACTCCTCGTATGGCAGGATTACCTGGAAATTTATAGAGTAAATATCCCCGCAGCAAGTTGAAGGTATTCTGATTATAAGTCAAATGCACATTTACTACGGTGAATATATCCCAGGAGGTTATGATGGACAATCAAAACGATAGAAAGTATATGATTAGCTCGGGCGATATTTCGTTAGAGCTTTCTATGGATGGTGAAATTACAAGTGTGACTCTAAAGGATAAAAAGATCAAGAGAAATCTTTCTGGGAGCACCAACCTCGCTGGATGTAATCCCCAAGGCAAGATTGTTAGCAAGAAGTTGGAAGCGGGAGGGGTCGAATTTACAAAGAATCTTGTAGATAAGAGGAATTGCAGACAATGTACACTTATCGAACGATTTATACCTGCTGAAGATAGTTTGCGATGGGAGGTAGAAATTTGGGGACAGGGAGAAACATGGAGTACTCCCATTGAAACTCAGCTAAATTATCCTCATACGGAAAGTGCTAAATTCTGGACAGCATGGGCAGATGCCCGACATGGCAAGATCGCCCTGATGAGTAATACTGAGCAGATTGCTCAAGGAATACTACCAGCTGTTGCTAATGGCTCTAATTGGAACTGGAGCGATCCCCTCATTCCAGTTCCTTTTAGCAACATGAAATTGTGGTATGGTGCACCACACTATGATTATAATAATCCTCGCATTGGTTATTGTCCGGTTCAAACAGATGTGTTCTGTATACCTATTGCAACTATCATTGAAGAGAAAGAGGATATAGGCTTTAGTCTAGTATTATCACTCGAGGACACTTTGTTAGATGTGACGCTGGAGACAAGCGAAGAAGGAAAAATTGTCTTTTCCCGACTGTTTCATCGCATTTCAAACAATAAGCCTACATGTTTTTCTATGGACTTGGTCAAACATAAGGGTGACTGGCGAGATGGATTGGGATGGATGAGTCAGCATTACAGTACATTCTTTAATCCACCAAACCCTAAAACGTATGAGATTGCGGGTACGGGGGCGTATTCTATATACGAAGGCGATTTTGATGTAACAAAAATGAAAAGGATGAGTTTTAGGGTCAATTGGAAAGCTAGCTTCGACTTTCCCTATATGGGTATGTTTCTGCCACCGGTTGAGGATAATAAGAAATGGACAAGCTTTGGTGGTAGAAAAACATCTATTGCTCAGATGAGATTTTATTCTCATAAAATGCGCAAAATGGGCTTTCATGTATTAAACTACTTTAATGTGGCAGAGTTTGGAACGAATGTTAAATACCCTGCTCCTCGTAGAAAAACAAGAAAGGAATCTGATCTCTGGCAAAATTGCAATGATTTCCTGTATACTAAACTGGCAGATGCGATTCTTTACGTCCCCAAAGATGCGAAGTCTGTAGACACAATCTACGGTCGACTGTCACCAAATAAACCTTACTACTCGTGGGAAAATTCCATCGTTCTGGATCCTGGTGAACCAGTCTGGCAAGAGTTTTTAATAGATCAAGTTAAGAGACATATCTGCAAAATTCCGGATTCAGCAGGAATCTGTATTGACCGGATGGACTGGCTTCGACTTTATAATGACCGCCGTGATGATGGTGTGAGTTGGTTTGGAGATAAGCCAACTCGATCTCTGCTTATATCATGGCAGGATCTTATGAACAAAATTGGACCTCTCATGCATAAGGCAGATAAGGTTATCTATTGTAATAATCATACAAAACGGATTGAACTATTACGTCAGATAGATGGACTATTTGATGAATTCGCATATGCTGGAGCTTCTATGAACACAAGTGCTCTTTTAGGAGTTTACAAACCTGTTTTGGGATGGGTTCGCTGGAAAGAGGATTTCCAGCCAAATCCGGATTTATTTTTCCAAAAATGTCTATATCTGGGTATCTATCCTATGGCACCATTTCCTGGTAATGATCACTCCATTCTTCCCAACAAGTCAATTGAAAAATATTATCTGGATTATGGCCCACTTTTGAATGCTATGCGAGGTAAAAAATGGGTTCTGCGCCCCCATGTAATCGAAGTTAAAGATCATCTTGCCAAAGCTAATATATTCAAGGTTCCTGGCGGATTTATAATACCAGTGGTGTTTGGAGGCGAAGTTTCCAGGGCAAAAGTTATTATACGAAACTTACCGGATACTATCGAATCGAAGATTGAAGCAATACATCCGGGCAGTGAGAAATGGATATCTGTGAATGCATGCAGGACGGATAAATCTATAGAAATAGATGTTCCACTTCAACGAGGTTGTGCTATGGTACGGATAAGGTAATTTAAGTTTTTGCTCTTTCTCGCAAGTTTTTGAGAGATAAGTTATGTTTTTCGTAAAGCTTTGATATTCCTTAGATCTCAGATTAATAAAAAGTAGTGAACATAAAGCTAGGAGGATGCGAAAGAGATCTTTCAAAAGGGATGGTTTATAGAAAAAAGAAAGGCGTTGATTTTATGTGAACTCATGCCGGAGGCCTTGAGAGAACCGATGAGATAAGAATAGCATCGATGCAGGAGATAATCTCGAGCGCAGCAGGAGGTGCATTAATGGCAAAAAGAAAGGTAAATCTTAGCATTCATTATCTTGGAGTAAGTCCGGTAGCTTTGGTAAGCTGCATAGATAAACAGGGAAAACCAAATATAATTACCATTGGAGCGATCGGCTTTGCATGTCCGAAGCCCCCCATCCTGGGAATGGCCATTACTCCAAGAAGATATTCTCATCACTTGATAAAGGAGTCAGGCGAATTTGTGGTGAACATTCCCTCGGCAGACCAAGTAAATTTGGCCAGATATTGTGGTTCTACATCGGGAAGAGATGCTGACAAGTTTAAAGGTGCTAAGTTAACCCCTGAGCCCTCTTCCCGGCTGAAAACTCCTTTAATAAAAGAATGTCCCATCAACATAGAATGCAAAGTTCGGAATATAGTTCATCTGGGCAGCCACGATTACTTCTTCGGAGAAATAATAGCGGTTCATGTGGAAGAAGGTATAATGGACAAAGAAGGCAATATTGATCCCAAAAAGTTAAATCCCCTCATTGCCTTCTGGCCAGGAAAAAGCGAAGAGCTTTATTGGAGCCTGGGGGAAGGAGCGATTCGATAAATCTTCTGTGCTGATTATCTTAGGCAAAACTGACCTTCACGTGAGCAGCAAAAAATAAAAGGAGAAGTCTTCAAATTGCTCAAGCCCGTAACCTCAAGGCTGGGAATTAGGCTAAGAAATGTCAAAAGATTGCCAGCATTGGAGAAGGTCAAAGCTAGCATATTTGACTCCCTTGAAAAAATGTTAAGAGAGAAATAAAGAACTCAAGTTTCCTGCGCCTCAAAAGAGCTTTCCCGAAGGGATACCCAAAGCCTCACCATAGCAAAATAGAGATAAACTGCCCAACTGCGGGGATTAATTTGACAGAGCATTCCTTGCCGTTATAATTGATAAAAAAATTGATAAAAAAGGAGATGAATAATGCAAAGAAGAAAACTCGGTAAGACAAATGAGGATGTCTCTATTTTAGGGTTAGGTGGATTTCATCTGGTTGAGATAAGTACAAAAGATGCAGTCTGGCTTGTTAACAGATACCTCGACGAGGGAGGAAACTATGTAGAAGTAGCTCCTTTGTATGGTAACGGAGAGTCAGAGATAAAGATAGGAAAGGTTATGAAGAACAGAAGAGAGGAATGTTTACTGGCCAGTAAATGCCATCTGCGGGAGGAAGATAAAGCCATAGAACTATTAGATGAGAGTCTCATGCGCCTTCGCACTGATCATCTGGATCTTTGGTTTATGCACGCAGTAAACACATATGAGGATTGGGCAAGGGTAAATTCCCCTCGGGGAGCTCTGCGTGCAGCAGAAAGGGCGAAAAAGGAAGGGAAAATACGCTATATTGCTATTTCGGGACACAGACCGGAAGTATTAATTGATGCCATTAAAGATTACCCATTTGATGCGGTGATGGGGGTGATCAATTATTATGATAAGTTTAACTTCCCCCTCATAGAGGATGTGCTTATTCCCCTGGCTAAGGAAAAGAACATGGGAATTATTGCCATGAAAGCTCTTGCTGATGGATTCTTGTGGAAATCTGCAGAAAATGCCTTCCGTTACACTCTTTCCCTTCCCGTAACCACTGTTGTCGTCGG
>QMPZ01000091.1 GCA_003648815.1 Candidatus Aerophobota bacterium
AAGCACTTAAGAAAGGTGAGGATCTTAAAATGAGTGTCCTCAACCCCTCTGCTTTTTATCTTTTACCACTTTTGGGATTGATCCTGTTTTTTTACCTTTTAAAAGGAAAACCAAGACAGATTAAGGTCTCCAGTACCCTTTTCTGGCAAAAGATTCGCCAGACCCTTACCTCTCAGCGTTTTCGCTGGCGACTGCCACCGGAACTGCTTCTTTTTCTTCAGCTGGCCATCTTCGGTATTCTCATTGTGGTCTTAGCCCAGGTCTTTCTCACTTTAAGAGGGAAAGAAGCAGAATACGTGGCAATAGTTATAGATACCACAGCAAGCATGCAGGCAACCGACGTAGTTCCTGATCGCCTGAGTGTAGCCAAGAGAAAAGCTCGAGATCTCATCAGAGAACTTTCCAGAAGGACGAGGATAGCTTTAATTCAGGCAGATGATCATCCACGCCTTCTGGTAAATTTCTCTGACGATCGAGCCTTTCTCTTGAGAAGGCTTGAGGCCCTTAAAGCTGTGGATGTGGAGGGAGATGAGGAGGCGGCTCTGAAGTTAGCTGCCTCGCTTTTTCCCTCTGGCACCAGAAAAAAGATTTTCTTTTTTACCGATGGGGCTTTCGAGATTAATCCAGATTCTGTGCCTCGAGGGACAAAATTGGTCCTTTCCACCAGTAAGGCACCTCGCAACGTAGGGATTACCTCCTTGAAGATAAGGCCGAGGATGATCGGCGAAAGGAACTATGAGGTTCTGGTGGGGGTGGGAAATTTCTCCTCTCAAGAGGAGAGCTTTACTCTTAGTCTCCACCTGGGAGGAAAGCTCATATCTAAGGAGAAACTGAGCCTTCCTCCTCGCAGAGAAGGCCGATACATCTATTCGGTAAAGGCAAGAAAGAAGGCCATCTTAAGGGTGGAGCTCGAGCCTCATCCTCGAGATGACCTTTCCGTGGATAACCTCGCCTATGCCATATTTGGTCCCTCAAAAAATTTAGATGTGCTTTTGGTAAGCAAGGGAAACCTTTTCTTGGAAACTGCTTTAAGTGCTTATCAATGCATCAATCTTTATTTAAAGGACAGACTTTCCGACAGCCAGGAGATAGCCGACTATGATCTTGTAATCTTCGACGGTATCAGCCCTCCTTCCCTGGATCAGGGAAACGTGGTCTTAATTGGAGTTCTTCCCCCTGGATTTGTCCTGGAGAAGACGGCTCCTCAGCTAAACCCTGTACTGACAGAGTGGGAAGTTGAGCACCCTCTTTTGCGATTCGTTGATCTTAGCGATATGAACGTGGAAAGGGCCTTGCCCGTTGGAGTTCTTCCTGGAGGAAAGGTGCTGGCAAGGTCTGGCAGTTTTCCCCTCATACAGGTCTGGCAAAAGAACGGCCTTCGTTTACTCTTCCTCGCCTTTGACCTTTACCAATCCGATTTTCCCCTTCAGGTGGGTTTTCCCATCTTCATCTTTAACCTCCTTCAGTGGTTCCATCCTGAACTGTTTGACCCGAATTATTATCAGATTCAAACGGGTAAAAGCTTTCCCATTCCCACAGAATACGAAGGTGGTGAGGTGACCATCCTCTCTCCTCACAAAAAGATAAGAAAGTTCGAGAAGGTAGAATCCGGCCTTCTTTTCTCCCAAACTCAAATCACTGGAGTTTACAAACTTAACGGAGAGCCTTTCTTTGCTGCGAACCTTACCTCTTCAGAGGAATCGAACCTCCTTGCCCGGGCCAGCCTTCCTCTTTTAGAGGAAGAGATTGGGGGCAGGCTCGAAGAAGAGCCTGCTAAGAGAAAATTGAGCCTTTCACCCTTTCTTGTCCTCATCTCCTTCCTCCTTCTCCTTATCGAATGGTACCTTTATCATTTTCCCTTAAAAAGGAGGAATTAAATGCTGGTTCAGTTTTCACGTCCCTGGTTTCTCCTTCTTGGACTCACCCTTCCTCTTATCTGGTATATTTCTTCCCGGGGCTATGCTGCGGTCTCGTCGTTTAGAAAAAAAATTGTCCTTATTCTTCGTCTGATCATACTTAGCTTTCTAATCCTGAGCCTGGCTGGAGTTAAAGTGCGTCTTCCGACAAACAATGAGACCGTCTTCTTCCTCGTAGATGCTTCCGAGAGCATAACGGCACCCAACAAGGAGCTTGCCAAAGATTTTATTGAAAACTCGCTTCAGGGTATGAGAAGGGGAGATCGGGCGGGCATCATCGTCTTCGGAAGGGAGGCTCTCATCGAATCCTTGCCTCAAACTCATCCTCACCTTTCCGACCTTCGCACAAGGGTTAATCCTCACCAGACCAATATCGAGGAGGCACTGCGCCTGGCGATGGCCAATTTCCCCAGATGGGGAAACAAAAGAGTCGTTCTTCTCAGCGATGGCAATGAGACGGTGGGAAAGGCAGTCTCTTTTCTGGATTCCCTGAAGAAAGAAAGGGTTCGGGTGGACATCCTCCCTCTCATTCCCTCAAGGAAGGAGGAGGCCTTAGTTGAGAGGATGATCATACCGGAGAGGGTGAGAAGAGGGGAGAAGTTTAAGGTCAAGGTCATAGCCCAAAGTTTTCAGGAAAGCTTTGGAGTCCTCAGGCTCTATTGCAACGGGGTTCTTTTAGGTGAGGAGGAGGTTGAGCTTAAGGAGGGGGAAAATCTCTTCGTCTTCTGGCAAAGCCTTGAAAAAAAGGGATTTTATACCTATAAGGCGGTTCTCGATGTCTGGGAAGATACCATCACTCAAAACAACGAGGTCAGTGGATATACGGTGGTTGAGGGAAAGCCCAAATTGCTCCTTTTGACCGATAAGGCGGAAGATAGCTTCAACCTCATCCATCTTCTAAAGGATCAGGGATTTGAGCTGGAGGTTTGCTCTTCCTCTAACGCTCCTTCCTCAATTAATGAGATGCAGGATTACGACGCAATTATCCTGGACGATGTCTCCGCCTATGATTTTTCCCATCGTCAGATGAATCTTCTGGCAAGGTATGTAAGGGATTTAGGAGGAGGACTGCTGGCCCTTGGAGGAAATAATAGCTTCGGCCTGGGAGGCTATCAAGGGACAGCTTTGGAGGAGGTTCTTCCGGTGTACTCCGGAGCTCAGGAAAGGCTCGTTCTTCCCACGCTCTCTCTGGTGCTGGTAATTGATAAGTCAGGAAGTATGGGAGGTGGAGGCCGAAGGGCTTCGGATTCTTCGAGTAAGCTCTTTTTGGCCAAGAAGGCAGCCCTGGCCGTGGCTAATCTTTTGACCGGCTATGAACGTATAGGAATCTTAAGCTTTGATACGGTTCCTCGATGGACGGTCCCTCTTCAGTCGGCAGCCGACAAGGCGAGTATATCCCGAAGGTTGGCTGCCTTGGTCGCTGGTGGTGGCACCTCCCTTTTTCCCGCGCTGAAAGAAGCCTTTGACAAGTTAAAGGAAGAAAAGCGCGTATCAAGGCACGTCATCGTCCTCTCAGATGGACTATCCGATAAAGGTGAGTTTGAGAAGCTCGTCAAGGAGATGGTCAATGCCAAGATTACGGTGAGCACGGTGGCCATTGGAGAAGACGCTGACCTGGAGCTTATGAAAAACATCGCCAGATGGGGGAAAGGGAAGGCTTACTACACGGAGGATGTTACCACCCTTCCCCGTATCTTCACCACCGAGGCTCTGCGCATTACTCGCCGCCTCACGGTTAGCGAGTCCTTCGTCCCCTCGGTTAAGAGGGACAGTCCCATCCTCTCAGGAATTGACTGGAAGAATGTTCCTCCTTTGAATGGTTACGTGGTCACCACGGCCAAGAAAGTCTCCAACGTACATCTTTTCTCTCCCCGCAAGGACCCTCTCCTGGTCACCTGGCGTTATGGATTGGGAAGGGCTGCTGCCTTCACCTGTGATCTTGAGGGCGTCTGGTCGAAGAGCTGGCAGGACTGGCCGGAATATCCTAAGTTTCTGGTCAACCTCATAAACTGGGTCTTGCCTTCCGGAAAGGGGATTCTTTTTCCTCTGGTAAGGATTAAAGGCACCGAAGGTCATATCATCGTCGATGCCATCGATGAGGAAGGAAATTTTGTCAACTTTCTGCCCTTACAGGCCAAGGTGGTCAAGCCACAAGATGAAGAAGAAGTTGTTCTTTTAAGCCAGACTGCTCCCGGCCGATACGAGGGCACCTTCTCAGCCAGTGAGATAGGTCCTTATATGATCAGCGTCTTCGATGAAAAAGGTTCCTTCGGCCCTAAGGTTACGGGAGCAGTTATCCCGTATTCTCCTGAGTATAGAAGGCTTTTCTCGAATGAGGACCTGTTAGTCCAGCTTACCAGCGAGACCGGGGGCAGAATTCTCAAGCCAACGGACCAGGTCTTCGGCAAAAGCAGGATCGCCTTATCCTCCCCTCAGGAAATCTGGCCGCTGCTTGTCCTTTTAGCCAGTCTTCTTCTGCTTGCGGACATCGCAGTAAGAACGGTATCCTCCCATCTCTGGAAGTTGCTGTTGAGGGAGGCAGGTTTAGCTTTGAAGATGGGAACTAACCTTTTCCTTTCCTTGAGATCCGGATCTTTGGAAGATTATACCCGTTTGGTCAAGGAGAAAAAGGAGGCTCAGAGGGAGCGATGGCTTTCCAAGGTGTTTAAATCCCAATCTGAAGCGGACAAAAGTTATTATAAGCTCCTTTCCTACCTTGCTCACCGACGAAGGAAGGAAAAGGATGAAGATTAAATAAAGAGGAGAAATAAATGAGCCAAAGCTACAGAATCAAAGTCGACGCAGAAAGAGTAATGGGCAAAATAGATTCCAACATCTATGGCCACTTTATCGAACATCTGGGAAGATGTATCTATGGAGGTATTTATGAGGAAGGTTCACCTCTTTCTGATGAGAGGGGTTTTAGAAAGGATGTTCTGGAAGCTGTGCGAAGGATAAAGTGTCCAATCCTTCGCTGGCCAGGGGGGAATTTTGCCTCCAACTATCACTGGGAAGACGGAATTGGTCCTAAGGAGAAGAGACCTGTGCGATTTGACCTTGCCTGGGGTAAGGAGGAGACGAACAGGTTCGGCACCGATGAGTTCATCGAGTACTGCCGAAAGGTGGGAGCAGAGCCTTATATCTGTATCAACTTGGGTACCGGCAGCTTAGACGAAGCTATACACTGGTTGGAGTACTGCAATAGCAGCGGGAATACCTATTATGCGAGGCTGAGGGAGAAAAATGGTCACGCACAACCTTACCGGGTTAAATACTGGGGCATAGGTAATGAAATCTATGGGGAATGGCAGGTAGGTCACAGGTCGGCCAAAGAGTATGCTAAGGTTTTAAGAGAGTATGCCAGGTTTATGAAAGTGGTTGACCCAAGCATAAAGGTCATTGCTGTGGGAGCTGACGATCCGGAATGGGATCTGGAAGTAATTAAAACTGCTGGGAAATACATAGACTACATCTCCAATCACCAGTACTGGGGATCGGATGATTATTATGAGACGGTGGCCTCTGCTTACTGGATTGAGAAGAGGTTAAAACTTCTAAAGAGTGTGATAGAGGTAGCTCAACCTTCCATCGAAGAGAAAAAGAGGGTAAAGATCGCCCTTGATGAGTGGAATATCTGGTACAGAGGCACTCCAGAAAATAGCCTTGAGGAAAATTATGCCTTAAAGGATGCTCTCTTTGCCGCTGGAGTGTTCATCATTCTGCATAGGCTGTGTCGAAGTGTAACTATGGCTAATCTTGCCCAACTGGTAAACGTCATCGGAGCCATTCATACAGATAAACAGGGCCTTTATCTTACTCCCATTTATAGGGTCTTTGAGCTTTTCGTCAACC
Organism: Candidatus Aerophobota bacterium; assembly: GCA_003648815.1. GTDB lineage: Bacteria > Aerophobota > Aerophobia > Aerophobales > B47-G16 > B47-G16. The sequence continues at coordinate 5,769 of QMPZ01000091.1, forward strand.
ATACGGGAGAGGTAGCATTGGACGCCTTGGTTAACTCGGAGACTTACGACATTGAAGGAAAAGGCTTCCTTGCCCGGAGGAAATTCAAGTTGAAAGGGGTTCCCTACTTAGACGCTTCCGTGACCTTAAGCAAAGACAAAGATAAATTATTCATCGCCGCAGTTAATTTTCACCGGCAGGAAGATATAGAGTGCTCAATAATCCTGGAAGGTTTTTCGCCCGGCAAGGAGGCAAGGATATATGAGCTTAATGGCCCGGATGTGATGGCGGTAAATGATTTTGACAATCCTGAAAGGGTCAAGATCACGGGAAAGACAATCAAGAACGCTTCACGCGAATTTAGCTATGTTTTTCCCGCTCATTCGGCTACGGTGATCGAGCTTATTTTATGAGATTTTTACTTTGCATTGGTAAATTTTAATTTCCCTTGACATCTTCCCTTAATGGATATATGCTTAAGGTAAAAGTGACGAGAACATCTCATGAGGGTATTTATAGCTATAGAATTGCCTGAGGCTGTCAAGATAAAGATAGCTCAGGTGCAGGAAAGGTTGAAGAAGACAAAGGACAGAATAAGATGGGTTGAACCCTCCATAATTCACCTGACCTTGAAGTTCTTAGGGGAAATAAGCGAGGAAGATTTGGAGAAGGTAAAGGAAGCAACTGAGAAAGCAGTCAAAAGCTTTGCTCCCTTCAGCTTTGAGGTCGAGGGAGTGGGGGCCTTCCCTTCCCCTTCTTCCCCAAGAGTTATCTGGATGGGGGTAGGCGAGGGAAAAGATGTGCTTATGAATTTAGCAACCCGGATAGAGGAGGAGCTGGTAAGATGTGGATTTGGAAGGGATAAGAGGTGGATAC
>QMPZ01000092.1 GCA_003648815.1 Candidatus Aerophobota bacterium
AGGAGCTCCTTTGGAGCGATAGAAAATCGAGCTCCCGACTAAATCCTTTTTGGTCGCAGCTCGTTAGAGCAAGACCCGAAGCCCTCTCCTCCTCGTTAGAGGAGGAGTATCGCCTTTGGCGATAAATTAGGGCGAAGCCGAACCCCGAGCGTCAGCGAGGGGTGAGGAAAAAGGATTTAGTCGGGAGGAAAGGAGCGTGAGCGAACTTTCCATCCCGACGCACCCACAGCAAGTTTCCCTTGTGTTAACAAGGAATTTTGCCTTTGGCAAAGAAAGTGAAAAAGGTCTTTTTGTATTTAATACAGAAATTAGTTTCTATAAATCTTTCTATAGGACAAATACCCTTCCGGTTAAATTAAAGTAAATTTTACCCTTGGTCTTTTTTCTCCTCTTCCTGTTTTTTAGCTTCTCTCTTAGCTTTCTTTTCCATTTTTTTCATGACTATCTTTGCAGCTTTCTTTGCAACTTTACGTCTCCAGCCAACAACAGCAAGGATCGCTCCAATAATTAGAAGTGGAATACCAATTATTGCACCAATGACCGTTGCGCTTAATATTGCCCCTAAGATGATTAAAATGACCCCAAGTATTGTCATTTTTTCTTAACCTCCCTTTTTACTCCCCAAAATAAGCCCATAGAAGCCTCTTAGACGAAAGATTTTGACCTGGGTAATGGTTTTATACCTCCCCATTTTTATCTTTATCAACAAACTTAATCATGCCACCAAAAGCCTTTTCTACTTCTTTTATTGCCTCTCTTTCTCTTTTAGTTAGAGGATCCTTCTTTGGTGATGAGAGTCCTAAATCTATCCCTGCTTCTTTTGCGTACCTTTTTATCTTCTCAGTAAAAATAGCTCCCCTGCTTTTACGAATGGAGCTATCAGAGTAGTCTTGTTTAGTTTCACTTAGAGCCCGGTAGATCATATCTTGAGGACAAAGCTTTGCTATTTTGGTATAGAAGCCACGACTTTTTTCATCACCTAAAACTCTGAGCATATCGTCCACTAATGCCTTTACTTTATAACCCCCCACTTCTTCTCTTGGTTTAGTTTTTTGTTTTGCTTTAACAAAAACTATATTTTCGCTTTTACCATCAGAAGATTTTTCGTAGTAATAACTTTCTAAGAGGGAAAAGCCCTTATCTATAAGGCTTTTTAAGGCTTTGTTTAAAGTCCGCTTTATTTGGGAAGGGTATTTTTCGTAGATAGGAAGTTGTTCTGCTAGTTTAAAAATATCCCTTTTATGGACCGACTGTTTTCTTAACATCTTTGATAAGTATAGAGCTAATCTTTGCTCAGTAGGAGCAGTTAGCTTCCTGAAAAGCTCGCTATCTATGGTTAAGATGTTTCCTTTCTTAACCGCATTGTGAAAAACCTCGCTGGCTTTAATATAAGCAAAAGGAAGAGGCTGCTGGGTTTTACCCCCTTCTGATATGCCATCCTGTCTGTAAAGGTTTAACTCCTCAAAGAGGTGGAAAGTTTTGTCAACATAAGCCTCAAGTTCCTTATCCCAAAAGGCTTTCTTAGCTCGGATCGTAATTCCTACTAGGCAGTTTAAATCCTTTTCTATTCTCTCGTAATCCCTTTTAGAGAGCTTTGACCCCATTTGTCTTAACAGGTTGTATCTACTGGCAAAGTAGATTTTTCTCTCGCGGAAGCCCTGTTCTTTCCATATATTTATTAATTCAAAAAGAGTCCTTAAAGCAGAGCCTGTGGGTAGCCCCCACTCTGCTGAGCCTGTCACTGTCCACTCTCGCCGTTCTTTTTTTCCGTCCTTGCCAATTATCCAGTCGGTATACTTTATGACTTTTTTATCCTTAGAGACTCGTTTGGATAGTACAGTTACGGGAAATTCCGCTAAGTTCATCTCGTATTTAGCCTTACCAGTTTTTTTAATTGATTTCTTTTTCATATTAAACAAAGGGTTTAGATTTTTTAATTAGCGTTTTCCTCTTTAACGTTAGTTTTAATAGTTTTAATTAATAACGTTTTACGGACGCCGGTGCCTTTACTGATCTGGGTTTAAGAGAATTTTCTTGTTTAAAATCACGATAGTTCTTGTTTAAAATCACGATAGTTCTTGTTTAAAATCACGATAGTTCTTGTTTAAAATCACGATAGTTCTTGGGAGTTATCCACAGGCTATTTTTATTGGAATGATGTTTTTCTTGATAATGTAATTTTATCAACTCTTTTTCCTGTTCTTTAATAAATTTTGCGTATTCTAATACTTCCTGCATCGAGTCTTCTAATTTTAAAAAATTAAACTCCTCAAGTAACCTTTGCCGGTAGTAATCTTTCAATATTTTGTTGGTATTTCCCATAATCTTATTTAACAATAAGTATAAATTTAGTATGCATATAGTTAACACTAAGTATGAATAATTTATTTACTAAGTTATTTTCTTTAAGATCTCCTGTAAGTCCTGGGTTTTTAAAAGGTGTAGCCCAATTCTAACTAATTCACTTTTATTTGTTTGCCGGACGCTGTGCCGATTAAGTTCTTTAACTGCTTGGTCAAGCCACTCAATATCTGAAGTCGTTAACATAAAGGTTGCCCTTTTAAATTCCTTATCCCCGGGGGTAAAGGATTCCTTTATTAAGTCTATTTTCTTTTGATCAACCCCTTTTGTCTGCCGTGAAAGTTTGGTGGTTTTACCTTCAAAATTTTTTCTTTTGCTCATAGTTTAATATCTCCTTTGTTAGCTCTTTATAATTTTCTGCCCCTTTTGACTTGGGGGCAAAATCAAAAATTGATTTCTGGGCAATTTGGGCTTGGTTCAAAGCCTCATTTTTCATTATCATAGTTTTAAAAATTTTATCTTTGAAAGGCTCCAGCTCTTTAAGAATAAACTCGTTAGTTACCTTATTCCTCACATCAAACATGGTTAAAAGAATCCGAAGGTAACTCATCTCTTTGTTTCTTTCGTTTCCGGTATCCTTTACTGCCCGTACAACATCTATTAAGTCACTTAAGCCGTCTAATGAGTATCTTGACATCTGGCAAGGAACTATCAAAAAATCTGAGGCAAAAAGGGCGTTTATTGTCAATATTCCTAAACTTGGCGGGCAGTCGATAATGACGTAATCGTAATTTTTTTTGATAGGTTTAAGGGCTCTCTCTAAGGTAGTTTCTTTATATAACCTTGTGTACATTTGCTCTGCTGTCCTGGCTAAGCTAATGTGGGAAGGGATTATGTCAAGGTTTTTTATATAAGTTTTGGTGATGACCTTGTCTAGAGGCGTCCCTAAATTAGATAAGACCTTGCTTATGGATAAATTTGGATCGTCAATTTCTATTCCTAAGCCTATGGTAGAATGACTCTGGGGATCTAGGTCAATTAATAGGACCCTTTTTTTATTATAAGCCAATCCGCTGGATAAGTTAATAGCTGTGGTAGTTTTTCCGGTCCCTCCCTTTTGGTTTAAGATAGAGATAACTTTCATAGCATACCTAGTTTATAACAAGTTCATATATACTACATACTTACTATGTAGTATATCAATACTAAATATTTTTGTCAATAGTTTATTTTGGGTTTTAAATTTAATAACTAGTGGATGTTTTTGGTTGAAAGGTAACGTATCGCGGGTATGCAAAGTCGTCCGTATGGGCAATTTGGGTGAGGAGCAGCACACCACATATCTACTGTTAGGTGAAGAATATTTATTTTGGGGGAGAGATTTTGATTTCAATATTTAGAAACGCTCCTTCACCGTTTTGATTTTCAATAAATTTGACACAATTTGAAACTAGATGGGTAACCATCGCTGCATGAAAAACAGATAAAACCTTATCTTGAAGTTCACCATCATCTTCAAGTGCCTCTACAATTAATCCTTGTGCTTTTGCCATTTTAATATCAATAGGTCGACTATGGGTCTTATGAAGATTTGTATCACTTAGCCAGTTAGCAATCTGTTCTGCTTTTTTCTCTTTATCGGAATCATTTTTAAACATCCATGTCTTCAACCATCTCCCAACAACTTCTCGCGAAAGTTCAATTGTGTTTTCACATATTTTTAAAAATCCAATTGGATATTTATCTAATCTTCTGACCCAAATAGGCGCAGTTGCAGGATCATTCTTTATTTCTTGTTTTGCTAATTCAAACTCATCTAAAATAGACTGAGATGGGGCTGTGAAATGTCCTGTTGCCGTTGGAAAAGTAATTTGCGGATCAATTGGTCCAATTGCAGAATGTTTCCCCATTATTATCACATCTGCGGCGCATGCTAGCATTGTAGCTGCCGACATGGCGTTTTGGGGTATAATTACCCTAATATATTCATACTTGTTTCGCAAATAGTTAACAATTTGTTCTACTGCCTCCAATGAACCACCTGGGCTGTGAAGTATAATATCAAGTTTATTGTTCTTTAAACCGTGAAGAGCAGACATAATTCCTTGAATATCTTCATTAGTAATAGAAATTAAAAAGTTAGGCAAATTCTGTATTTTCCTTGACGAAAAAGCAGAAGAGATTATTATCGTATCTCTTTTCGTATAATTTGATAATTCAGTAAGGTATTTTCTTCTGATAATATCTTGAGCTCCTCCTTTCGCCTTTGTTATTTCTTCTAAAATTTCATTTCTTGATGGCATGATTTTTCTCCTCCTTTAACTACATTATAGGTTACCTTATATTCTGGTTTCCCATCAAATTGATAAGATAAATCAACAATTCTTCTAATCTTCTCAACTTTTTCTTTCCCAACTATTTTCTCAACTTCCTTTTTCAATTCTTCTAATTCTTCGTCCTTGTCTCTCTTTTTTTCTCTCATACTTAAACCTCCTTGTTGTACTTTTTATTTAACCGGGGATAAGCCAAAATACCCCAAATGTGTAATCATAAAACTACTAAACTACCACTTATTCAAAAACTCCCTGATAGCATCCTCGGGAGATAGGTTAAGGTAAATTTCAGTGGTTGTCAATCTATCGTGGCCTAAAAAATATTGGAGGGCTCTGGTGGAGATTCCTTTTTTGATGCAGTTTACCGAGAAGGTGTGGCGAAGGACATGGGGGGAGACAGGCTTTGAAATGCCAGCTTTATTGGCTACCTTCTTGACTATCCTTTCGATTGTTCTTTTGCTCATCCCTATTTCGTTGTTTTCAGCAAAGTGGTATTCAAATAGTCTTCTCACTCTCTCTGTCATAGGGATGATCCTTCTTTTTGTCTTTTTACCATAAGGACCACCTTTGCCATAGATGACCAGCCTTCTTTCCTGCCACTGGATATTTTCTTTTTTCAGGTTAGCAAACTCAGAGAGTCTTAAGCCGGTATCTAACAATGTCCAGACAACAAACTTTTCCCGGAAAGTATCACAGGCATTGGTTAGCCTGTTTACCTCATCATCTGATAATGGCTCTCTTTTGTATTGGTAGGGCATGGTTATTTTGTTTTATCAATAAGATAGTTAATAAATGCTGAACAGGAAACTAACATAAATTTTGCATCTGCAAAAGTAAGATTTGACTCATTAAGCAAAGCATGACGTATCCCTTCTGCATCACAAGTGTACCCATATAATTTAATGAATGCTTCCTTTAATGCTGGATGTAACTTAATTTTACCTTTCTCTTCTATCTTTTTTAAACCTTCTTTAAGTGATGATTCTCTAGTGATTATTCTAATAACTCCCTCCACTGCGCTTATTGAATCTTTAATCGAACCACGGTAATCTGGAGATTTTCTATCAGAAAGTTTATCGAGTGCTAATTTTATCTGTGTTTTTGGTCCTTTAAAGCGGTCTGGAATATCCAAAACTTCTTCTATTGCCGATATTTCCTCATCTGAAGTTATTTGAATAATTCTGTCTCCAACGAAACGATATCCAGAAAGTTCCCTTTCTAAAATCTGGTTACAAATTTTTATAAATTCGCTTTTGAATCCTTCGTCAGGATAATGTGTAACGGTAAATTCTAAAAAATCATAAACTTCATACCAAGGAGCTTTAAAAAAGTACTCTCTAATCTTTGTGTAAACATCGTTCCATTTGAAACTTATGGTGTCCAATGGTTTTTTAAAGTAGTTCATCCATAAATCTGAAATGAATAGATGTCCTTTTGCTCCCAGGGCACCGTGTATATCTACCTCATTTCCAAGATCATACCAATAAGATTTTATTAAAATATTCCATAAGCTGGTTCTTAAATCTTGGTCTATAAAATCAGTTTGTATGGTTTTTTTGATAGGTTTCAAGCCTTTTCTTTGAGAAAAACGCACCGGTAACCCCCTCTTCGTATTTTAACCGATTCAAGGGCTTATGTCAACATCAAGTAAAATTGACGCCAAGATGGCGTCAATTTTTGATCAGAGATATAGATAAAATAAGAATTTTTGGTTAAAGAAAATGGTAAAAGTCGCACTTTTAGGCAGAAGGCGACAAATAAAAGGAAAGAATGTATTATTCTTTAAGGAGTTTGTTTTTTTGTTGAGGGAAGTAAAGGCAGTATCTTTAGTATAAGTAT
>QMPZ01000093.1 GCA_003648815.1 Candidatus Aerophobota bacterium
GAGATGCTGGCCGAGGAGTTCGGCGAAGAAAAAGTTAGAAGGGCGGTTGAGGCAGTAAAAAGGTTTGAGGTGGAGGTGCCGAGCTGGGTCTTCGGAGTCTTTGGAGCAGGAAGGTTCGGTGAATATGTCCCTTCTGGGGCAGCCAGGGACATCTTCGAGAAGTTAGACGATGCTTCGGTTGTCCACAGACTTACCGGTGCTACCCCACGTGTGGCCATGCATATGCTATGGGATTTTTCTAAGGATGGTTATGAAGCTGATTTTGAGCTGGCAAAGAAGGTAAAGGAGGAAGCAAGACAAAGGGGTCTGGATATAGGAGCGATAAACCCGACCTATTTTCTTCGCGGCTCCCATCGGGGAAGCTTTTCCGCTGCCGAGGAGAAGGTGCGCAAAAGATATATCGAGCAGACCGTGCTGGCAGCTAAGATAGCCAGGGAGCTGGCCGAGGGCCTTCTTACTTTATGGTTTCCGGACGGCTCCCTTTATCCCGGCCAGATCGAGCTAAGAGATGCTTACAAGAACCTGAGAGAATCGCTGAAGATCTCCTGCAGGGACATCCCGGAAGAGGTGAGGATACTGATCGAGTACAAGGTATTTGAGCCAGGTACCTATAGCACTACAGTTCCCGATTGGGGCACAGCAGTCCTTCTGGCCAAAGGCTTGGGGCCGAACGTGGGTGTCCTCGTGGACCTGGGGCATCACCATCACGGGACCAACGTTGAGCAGATAGTCTCTATCCTCATTGCTGAGGGCATTCCGGCTGGATTTCACTTTAACACGAGATACGCTGCTGACGATGACCACGCTGTTGAGCCAAATCCGGAAAATGCCAGGATCTTTTATGAGTTGGTAAAGGGAGATGTGCTCTTCAACTCCGATCCTTCAAAGAACTGGGCCTATATGATAGATCAATGTAGCGCCCGTGAGAACAGGATGCATGCGATTCTTCATTCTGTGGACTCCCTTCAGAAGTCGTTGGCCAAAGCCTTTCTGGTCGATCGGGATCTTCTGGTAAAATATCAGGGCGAGGATGAGATAATCCTGGCCAACAGGGTCTTCAACGATGCCCTGATGGATGCTGATGTAAGGCCAATTGTGGCTAAGGCGAGACTGGAGAAGGGACTTCCCATCGATCCTGTGGCAGAGTACGTAAGAAGCGGATATCAAAGAAAGATAGAATTAGCAAGGAGTAAGAAGTAATATGTGATATGTGATCGGTAAAAAGTGGTGAGTAAAGAGGTTTTTTCACCCTTCACATATTACTGAGTCTGCGATAAGAGGTTATGGAATGACTAAATTTAAGCTGGGGATGAACTGCGGATTTGCCATTAACCGGTTTCCTGAGCCAGAGGTCTGGCTGAGGATTGTGGGAAAGGATTTGGGGTTAAGATATGCTCAGTTCGTGGCGGATCTTTTGAATCCCTTTTTGCCGGATGAGGTAATAGATACTCAGATAAAAAAGCTTAAGGAAAACGCAGCCAAATACAACGTTAGGATAGATACCACCTTTACCAGCACCTTTACCCGGGTAAACCACCTTATGCATCCTGATGAGCTTCAGAGAAGGGTTTGGTTTGACTGGTTTAAGAGGTGGTTTGAAATTTCCGCAAGACTCGGAGCGAGGGGGTCGGGTGGTCATCTCGGCATCCTTTCCGTGACAGATTTTAATAACCCAGAGCGCAGAAAATTTTTGATTGAAGAGGCAATTCGCTCCTGGCGAAAACTGGCACACTATGGAGCTGAGCTTGGGTTTGAATTTCTCATCTTCGAGCCCATGTCCATACCTCGGGAGATGGCCTGTACCATTGATTCAACCAAACAGATTCTGGAAAGGCTGAACGAAGGCGACCTTCCCATTCCCATTAGACTGTGCCTGGATGTGGACCATGGAGATTTAGCTTCTCCTGATCCTCGAGATACCAATCCCTACGCCTGGCTGAAGGAGCTGGCACATCTTGCCCCGGTTATTCATATAAAGCAGAGCACAAAGGATAAAAGCGCCCACTGGCCCTTTACCGAAAAATATAACCGGATAGGGGTGATCTCGCCCCTTAAGGTGATGGAAGCCATCGAAGCCTCAGGGGCAAAGGAGGTGGTACTGGTATTCGAGATCTCTCATCGAGAGCGATATCCTACCGAGTACCAGGTATTGGATGACCTGAAGAAATCAGTGGAGTACTGGAGAAAATACATTAAGGATTGATTCAGTGAGGATAAGTTAAGTAGAGGAGGAGCTAAATGATCACTGAAAAGACCCCGATAGGTGAGATTATGAAGCGGGCTTACGAAAATGGGATCTTGATTCCTGCCTTTAACGTGGCGTATCTGCCGATGATAAAGCCCATAGTGGACACCTTAAAGAGGATGCATACCTTCGCTTTGGTGGAGGTTGCCCGTCCTGATGTGGAAAGGTTTGGAGCAAAAAGCTTTCAAAGTGTAGCCGAGGAGTATCATAAGCTGGCCGACAGGAACTTCAGCCGTCTTCACCTTGATCATGTCCCGGTGATCGATGAGGAGGGAAAGAGGGTGGATTGGAAAAGCTTAATAAAGATGGGACTGGACCTCGAGTATGATTCGGTGATGATTGACGGCTCAAGACTTCCCTTAGAGGAGAACATCGCCGTCACCCGTGAGGTGGTCGAGCTTGCCCACAGGTTTGGTCGGCCAGTTGAGGCTGAGCTTGGGGCGGTTTTTGGCCATGAGAGCGGCCCTCTTCCTCCTTATGAGGAGCTTTTCCGCTCCGGCAAAGGCTTTACCGATCCTCAGGAGGCTGAGCGCTTCGTAAAGGAGACGAAAGTGGACTGGCTTTCGATAGCCATAGGCAACGTTCACGGAGCCATAAGTGGAGTGGCCAAGGACAAAAAGAAGGTCTCGGCCAGGCTTAACATAAAGCACCTTAAGAGAATCAGCCAGAAGGTCGGAATTCCGCTGGTTCTTCACGGAGGATCAGGTATCAAGAGGGAATACGTCCTGGAGGCAATCAAAAACGGAATAAGCAAGATGAACATCGGCACCTCCATAAGGCAAGCCTATGAGCGCTCCCTTTCGGAAAAGCCAGATGATATCGAAAGAGCGCAGGAGAACGTAGCTTTAGAGGTGGAGCGCTTGATTAAGGAATACGAGGTGGAAGGAAGCTGGGAGCGGCTTTGATAGCCTGACGCTTAGTTTGAGAAGCTACTTTCCCTTGAGGCATAGGAAAGTATAAACATTTTGTTTAATAAAGGGGGGAGCAGCGAAGCGTTGAGGGGGGATGTTTCCCCCCTCAAGTGTCGTTTTCTTGTGCTACCTCGGAGGAAGGATAATGAAGGCAGCTGTGCTTTATGGAGTGGGTGATTTGAGATATGAGGAGGTCGAGATCCCTCAGCTTAAAGAGGGAGAGGCCTTGATCAAGGTTAAGGCCTGCGGCGTCTGTGGCTCAGATGTACCCAGGGTGATGGAAAAGGGAACGTATTCCTTTCCCCTCATTCCGGGGCATGAGCTCGCGGGAAAGGTGGCAAGGATTGAGGGAAAATCTCAAGGGATAAAGGAAGGGGACAGGGTGACGGTTTTTCCCCTTATACCCTGCCTTAAATGTCCCTATTGCAAGGCAGGAAGATATAATCTCTGCGACAGCTATAGCTACTTAGGTTCAAGATGTAATGGAGGCTTTGCCGAATATGTAAAGGCTCCATTGAAAAACTTAATAAGGCTTCCTCGGACGGTAAGCTATGAGGAGGGAGCTTTTACCGAACCTGCCTCAGTAGCTCTACATGCCCTAAGGCGTTCTAAATTAGATGCGGGAGATGAGATAGCTATCCTCGGAGCAGGACCAATTGGGGTTCTCCTTGCCCAGTGGGCAGCTATATTAGGGGCAGGCGAGGTGTTTCTGGTGGACATTGAGGAGGAAAAACTTAAGGTAGCTCGAGGATACGGTTTCGGAAAGCTCGTCAATGCTAAGGAAGAGGATCCGGTAGAGAGGATAAGAAAGGATACAGGAGGAAAGGGGGTAGATATAGTCGTCGAGGCAGCCGGCACATCCCTCACCTTAAAGGAGTCGATAAAGCTGGCCAAAAAGGGAGGTAGGATCGTTCTTTTGGGAAATATAAGAGGAGAGGTAGTTCTTTCGGAAAGTCTTGTCTCCGGCATCCTGCGCAAGGAGCTGACCATTTTGGGGACCTGGAATTCCAGCTTTACCCATTTTCCTAAAAATGAATGGGCTATTTCACTTAAGTTTATGCAGGAGGGAAAGCTGAAGGTAAGACCCTTAATCAGTCATCGCCTCCATCTAAGTCAGGCCAGGGAGGCTTTTCAGATGATGTACGAGAAAAGGGAATTTTATAACAAGGTGATGTTTGTATTTGAAGAATCTGAGAGAGGTGATTGAATGAAAGCAGCTGTACTGGAAGATTTGGAGAAGATGGTGGTAAAGGAGGTCACCACTCCCCAGATCGGGCAGGGGGAAATTTTGGTTCGGGTAAGGTCTTGTGCGGTTTGCGGTTCTGATATAAGGATTTACCATCGGGGGAATCCCAGGGTTAAACCTCCCCAGATAATTGGACATGAGATAGCTGGTGAGATAGTGGAGGTGGGAAGTGGAGTGAAAAAGTTCAAGGTCGGTGATAGGGTTGCCCTGGGAGCAGATGTTCCCTGCGGGACCTGTAGGTTCTGTCGAAATGGATTGGGGAATAACTGTCCCATAAACTACGCCATCGGATATCAGTTCCAGGGAGGATTTGCTGAATACATTCCCTTGAATGAGCTTACGGTGAAATATGGACCCTTGCATAAGATTCCCGGGGACCTCAGCTTCGATGAAGCTTCCTTAGCTGAGCCCTTAGCTTGCTGTATCAATGGTTATGAACTGGCAAATCTTAAATTGGGCGATACGGTGGTCGTCATTGGCGCAGGACCGGTCGGCTTGATGCTCGTAGAGCTGGCGAAGATCATGGGAGCGGACAAGGTCATCCTTTCTCAGAGATCCAGAGAGAGGCTCAGGCTGGCGCAGAGGTTTTCCGCCGATGTCCTTATCTCCAGCTCTGAGGAGAACTTCGTGGAGCGGGTTATGGAGGAAACCGGGGGAGAAGGTGCAGATGTGGTGATGGTCGCCTGTGCCAATCCTTCAGCTCAGGAGGAGGCCCTGAAGGTGGTAGGGCATCGGGGAAGAGTGAACTTTTTTGGAGGCTTGCCCCCGGGAAGCTCAAAGATAAGCATAGACAGTAATCTCATTCATTACAAGGAATGCTTTGTCCTTGGCTCACACGGAAGTGTTCCCCGACAACATAAACTTGCCCTTAACCTTCTGGCTGAAGGAAGGATCAAGGGAAAGGACTTCATCACCCATCATTTTGCCCTTGATGATATCAAAGAGGCTTTTGAGGTTGCTGAAGGACATAGGGGACTTAAGGTGATAGTTAATCCTTAAATAGATGGGACTACTTTCCCCTTCGCTTCCTGGGAGCCCTCCTTTTTTGCTTCGCAAAAAAGTCATTTCCCTAAGTCGCTCAGGGGAAAGTAGTCCCATCTGACCAAGATAGACGGGGGTAAGGAACGTGAAGCCAAAACTTTCCGCCTCGATTATGTGTGCTAACTTTTGTAGCTTGGAGGAGGATATCAGACAGCTGGAGGAAGCAGGGATAGACTACCTCCATTTTGACATCATGGATGGTCATTTCGTGCCTAACTTTACCATGGGGCCGGATATATTAAGGATGGTGAGGAGGATTACCTCCCTTCCCTTTGATACTCACCTGATGATCGAAAATCCCGACAGATACATCCCCATCTTTGTGGAGGCGGGAAGCAACCTCATCTTCGTCCATATAGAAGCCTGTATCCACATAAACAGGACCATTCAGCTCATAAAAAAAAGTGGAGCCAAAGCAGGGGTAGCACTAAACCCCTCCACCCCTCTTTGCCGGTTGGATTACGTATTGGAGGATGTGTCCGCAGTTCTGTTGATGACGGTTAACCCGGGATTTGCCGGACAGAAGCTGGTTTCAGGTGCTATTTCCAAAATTGAGAATATGAAAAGAATGATCGAAGACCGGAAGGTGAAGGTGGACATCGAGGTGGATGGAAACGTAAGCTTTGCCAACGCTCCTCTTATGGCAAAGGCAGGAGCTGATATTCTGGTATGCGGGACGTCCAGCATCTTCAAGCCGGGTCTGGGGATTAAGGAGGGGGTAAAGAAACTTACCTTAACGCTTTCTCGCCTTTAAGAAAACGACACTTGAGGGGGGAAGATTCCCCCCTCAACGCTTCGCTGCTCCCCCCTTTATTAAACAAATGTTTATACTTTCCTATGCTTTAAAAAACCTCATTTTAATCCGGATTCGAATCCTTTGTTGCTTCAGAAAAGGTGGACTCAGATGCTACCCTTCACCCTTCACCCCTCACCCCTCACTC